>DAOVUO010000474.1 GCA_030632545.1 Bacteroidales bacterium | reverse complement strand
TACAATCAAAAGGCTATTCCATATTTTAGAGCATCAATTCTACTTATATTTATTGTGTCAATTCCTTATATATTTCTTGATATATTAGCAATTCCATTAAACATTGAATTTGCATGGATTGTTCGACTTGGTATATGGCTTCCTATATTGCTGGCTGCTTTTGTTTTAAGCTATTTCCCCTTTGCAATTAGATATTTTCAATTTATGGGCTCAGTTGTTTCTTTAACAATTGGTTTTGGTGTTTTGGCTATGATTGCTGTGAGTCAAAGAGCAGAAATGGCGTATACAATGTATTATTCAGGAATTGGAACAGCCATAGTCCTCATTATTATAATGCGCATGCGTTTTGTTCTAAGTTTTGTGATAAGCTCAATTTTAGTTGTTTCCTATATTTTATTGGCAATAATTCAACAGGACATTCTTTTGGTTGATAATAAAGTAAATTATCCAGTTATTTTTCTTAATAATTTGTTTTTTCTTATATCAACGGCAATTGTATCATGGGTAGCTTCTTATATTTTAGAAAGTTACGCACGGAATAACTTTTTGCATCAGCAATTCACTCTTAAAGAAAAATATAAAATTGAATTACAAAAAAACAAAATACAATCAAGCCATAAAGATGTAACAGCTAACATTCGCTATGCAAGCAGGATTCAGGAAAATCTCTTGCCAAACAGTGATATACTATTATCCTATTTTTCGGAATATTTTATACTAAATAAACCAAAAGATATTGTAAGTGGAGATTTTTATTGGATAAAAAAGCAAGAAAATTATTTAATATTTGCGGTTGCCGATTGTACAGGACATGGTGTTTCAGCTGCATTTATGAGTATATTGGGCATTTCGTTTCTAAATGAAATTTGTGCCCCAAAAAAAACACCAGTTGCAAACGAGATTCTTTTTGAGCTAAGAGAAAAAGTTATAAACAGCGTTTCTCGTATCGGACAAACAAACGAAACAAATGATGGAATGGATATAGCATTAATTGTTATAGATATGAAAGCTAATATTTTGGAATTTGCTGGTGCATATCGACCAATAATAATTATTAGAAATAATGAACTCCAAACTCTTAAAGCTGATAAAATTCCAGTTGGCATCTCGGATATTGAAAACATAGCTTATGCAAATCAACAGTTTAATTTACAACCAAATGATATGGTTTATCTATTTTCAGATGGATATATTGACCAATTTGGTGGACCAGATGAGCGAAGGTTTATGATTAAGCGGTTTAGGAATATGCTTCTTGAAATGCATTTGGAAAGTACCGAAAATCAATACGAAGCAATTAAAAGCCAATTAAGTATTTGGCGACTTGGAAAATATGAGCAACTTGATGATATTTTAGTCGTAGGATTGAAAGTTTAAACTAATGAAATTAATTTCAACTGTTTGTCCACGAAATTGCTATAGTACTTGTAGTTTTAAAGTTCAAGTGCAAGATAATCGGGTAAAACGAATTTTCCCGCACGAGCAAAACAAAGCAAGTCCTGAAGGTGTCTGTTTAAAAGGATTATCTTACCTAGAAAGAGCAAACAGTAAACAACGACTATTGTTTCCATTATTAAAAAATGAAACAGGGGAGTTTGAACGAATATCTTGGGACAAAGCATATCAGATTTTAGTAGAAAAACTGGAGCATTTTAAACAAACTTATGGTACACATAGCGTGTTGTTTTATTCTGCTAGTGGAATGTCGGGTGTACTAAATGATATTAGTAGCGAATTTTGGCGTTTATTTGGTGGTACAACAACAATGTATGGCAATTTATGCTGGCCAGCAGGATTAGAAGCCACTCGTTTAACTTTAGGTGAGAATAAGCATAATGCACCTTGGGATTTAGAAAACGCTAAATTAATAGTTATTTGGGGTAAAAACCCTGTTGAAACTAACGTTCAGCAAATTATTCCTTTGCAAAAAGCCATTGACAATGGTGCAAAAGTAATTCTTATCGACCCAAGAAAAAGTGCGACAGCCGCTTATGCTCATTATTTTTATCAAATTAAGCCTGGAACAGATGCAGCACTAGCTTTGGCTATTGCACATATTTTAATTAAGCAAAATAATATTGATAAAACATTTATAGATAAACATGTATTTGGTTTTGATGAATTTGCCATACACCTAAAGTCTAAAACCCCCGAATGGGCAGCCCAAATTTGTGGTTTGAGTGTAAAACAAATATATCAATTGGCTGAATTAATTGGGGATACAAATCCTATGACTATAATACCTGGTTATGGAATGCAGCGTTATACAAATGGCGGACAAACAGTTCGGGCTATTTTGGCCTTGCAAGTAATTACAGGAAATATTGGGAAAAAAGGCGCAACGTGGCATTATGCTAATTTACAAAGCTATATTTTTGATTCAGTAAAAGAGCCTGAGAGTTATTATCCATCTAAAAAGTCAGAAAGTGTTTTCAGACGAAGTGTTTCAATGGCTAAACTAGGTAAGGATATGCAAGCTCAGCAAAATCCATCTTTAAAAATGATGTGGGTTGAAAGAGGTAATCCTGTAGCTCAGAACCCTGAAACATCAGTCGTTTTAAAGGCTTTTCGTAAGCTTGAATTTAGAGTAGTTGTGGAGCAATTTATGACCGACACTGCTGCTGAGGCTGATTTAGTTTTACCAGCAAAAAATATGTTTGAGCAAACCGACTTAGTTGGTGGTTATTGGAATCCTTATGTGCAACTAAAGCAAAAAGTAGTTGAGCCAGCAGGAGAGGTAAAGCCCGAAACTGTAATTTATTACGAATTAGCACAAAAACTGGGAATTAGTCAAACGGAAATTGACAAACATCTTATTGCTCCTAATGATGAGG
>DAOVUO010000472.1 GCA_030632545.1 Bacteroidales bacterium | reverse complement strand
ATCGTTTAATAGAGACTTATGAGCAAAATAAGCTCGAAATAAAGGAAAATCAAATTTATATTAATGATAAATTAAGCACCAACTATGAAGTAAAAATGAACTACTACTGGATGATGGGCGATAGTCGCCATAACTCTCAAGATGCAAGATTTTGGGGTTATGTTCCAGATGATCATATTGTTGGAAAACCTGTATTTATTTGGCTTTCTATTGATAAAGATAAAATGTTTCCTAAAAATATTAGATGGAGCAGGCTATTTAAAAGCATAAAAGGGCATAATGAGTAGTAAAAACTCAATAAAAAATTTATTAATTGCATCGACAGCAGGCTTTCTGCTGTCGATTTTTTTTATAGCCTATATTGGAGAATTTGTTTATTATAATGCATTTAAATTAAGGGAAAATCCAAAAAAAGAACGTTGGGTATTTATAAATAAACTTAACAAAAAAATCATTCGCAATTCATTATACGCTTATAATGTAAACAAAGAGAACTACATTTCGCGTTGTGTTGCAATTTCAGGCGATTTCTTACAAATTAAAGCAGCAAAACTATACGTTAATAAACAAGTAGTGAAATCTAATGCAAATTACTATCTATACCAATTTACGAGTAATAAAAGCTTAAGTGACAGTTTACTCAAATATGAATTTGATTTTACTGAAAAAAATATCAATGGTCTATACTTGAGTCATGTTATTTTACATAATTATCAGCATAATTACCTTTCAAAATTTTCCTCTATATATAAAACATCAAGAATAGTTAAGCCTTTAACATGCAATAAATTAAAAAATATTGATTTTTTTAGATCAATATATATTCCACGTCGTGGGGATAAAGTAATTTTTGATAGCAGCACTTATTCTTTTTATGCAAAAAGCAACGAAAAAATAATGCCTACAACTAACAATAAATTCTATTTTATTGCTCAGCATGATTATGTTTTCATGCTAAATGATTTTAGAAATTGTATTTACGATTCGAGGAAATTTGGCTTAATAGAAAAGGAATATATTTTAGGAAAAACACCTGATAATTAAACTTTAGAGAAACGAAGGACAGTTTTCATTAATTGAGCCATATTATAAGGCTTGTAAAAAGCCTCAACATTTTCAATATGCTTTATTTCATGTATTTTAAACGGAATAGAACTGACTATCACTATAGGAATGTTGGTGTGTTGTCTTAATTTTTCAATTAATGAAAGGCCAATAATGTCAGTCAAATACAAGTCGGTAATAATCATATCAATAGAATTCCCACCACTTAGGATAGAAAAAGCCTCAGAACCAGTATCGCAATTTAGAAGCTGAAAATCCGAAGAACTAAAGATTTCAGAGTACAAGAATTGCTCTGTCTGAGAAGGCTCAATTACTAATATTGTTAAGCTTTTGCTCATTTATTACGCTAATTTACAAATTTTAGGCCGAACTTTGTTTAAATATATTGGTCAACTTTCAACTTCTTAAAGTAACAAAAATAGCTTAAATTTGCAAAAAAGAAAGTAAAAAATAATGAAAAATAAATTCAGTACTTTAATAGCAATACTAATTCGCTATAAATTTTTGTTTACTCTGTTATTTTTTATAGTATGGATATTTGCAATTGATAATAATAATTATTTCTACAGAACAAAAATGAAAAAGAAAATTTCAGAATTAAACGTTCAAAAAACATACTATAAAGATAAAATTCACGAAGATTCAATTCGACTATTCGATCTAAAAACTAACGATGATGTATTGGAAGAATTTGCTCGCGAAAAATATTTAATGAAAAAGAAAAACGAAGACCTAATTATTGTAGTAGAAAAAACTAATTAATTCTTTTTTTATCTAAATCTCTAAAATACTGAAGTAAATCATCTGTAGAATCAAAATGTTTATTAACTAAAAAACTAGCTGCAACTTCAACTTTTATTTTTGGACAAAACTTTACAGTAAAATTAAAGTATTTTACTAGTTTAAAGCCGTTAAACCATTGAAAAAATTGCTTTCTAAACGATTTTAAATCTGCCACATTATTATTTATCCGTTTAATTTCTTTAAAAAAATTATTTTCCATCAAAAAAATAACTAAAGACTCAGAAAAACCTTGCATACTAATCCAATTCCTATCAATATCAAGCTTATATAGTGTATCTACTTTTTGAAGCAATTCTTGTAAATATAAAAAACAAAGTGGGGCATAGGTATAAACCTCTTCATTTTGTAAATCATTATTCTCTTTAATAAAAGCACCAGTTCCAAACGGAACTCTGTGCGAAGGCCGTGCAGATGGTATTACACGAGTAGAAACAATATCCCCCAAAGTGCCTAAGGCTGTAAGCTTATGTAAAAAATAAAAATCTTCGCCTGCTTGCCGTCTATTCATTCCATTTTGCTTTACATAGGCATTTGCTTTTACCACAAATGCAGAACCTAAAGTGTGAAAACTATATGGATATTTAATATACTTAAGCATTTGACTGTAATAGCGTAAATGAAGCTCGTACTTATAGATTAAATTATAAATTTCCTCTGAGAACTCACTGCCCGACAAAGGATGCTCATAATAAATATTTCCAGCAACATGAGTTGGATTTTCCTCAAAATGATTAAAAATTTCCATAAAATAATTGTCATCAACAGTGCTATCTGCGTCTAAATTAATGACTAAAGCTTCTGGTTTATCAAGCAAATCAAATCGTCTGATTGCCTCATCCATCCCAATTTTACGTGCAAAACCAGCTCCTGCAAACTTTTTCGGTAAATCTCTAACGTCAATTGCATGAATATTTAATCCAAATTTCTGATTTCTCTTTTTAAAATCAGAAACTTGCATTAGTGTACGTTCATTTGCTTCT
>DAOVUO010000258.1 GCA_030632545.1 Bacteroidales bacterium | reverse complement strand
TAGCAGTTTGTCAATTTTTTCTGCATAATCTAATGAATCATCAATATAAAAATCAAATTCGGGAACTTTCCTTAATTGCTTTCCAATTACTGGACCAAGATCATATTTGATTTTTGATTTAGTTGATTTGATTTTTTCAAACACAGATTGAATTTTGTCGTTCGGAAAAATACTTAAATATATTTTAGCAATTGATAAGTCGGGTGAAACTCTAATTGTAGTGACCGAAATTAGAGCACTTTCAAAATTAGATGCAGCATTTTGCTGGAAATATACTCCAAATTCCTTTTGGAGTAATCTCGAAACTTTATTTAATCTTTTATTATCCATAGTGCAAAATTAAAATTAAATCGTTTGCGTGAAAAATAAATTAAAATTATTACCAAATATTTGGATATTATTAACTTTTATTATTGCTAAAACCCTTGTTAATTATAATTATATCCGTAATTTTGTTCTCAAGATATTATATACTTTATAAACTTATACGTTATGTCAAAAGTTAAGGTTGCAATTAATGGTTTTGGTCGTATTGGACGAAATGTTTTTAAAATCATTCAGGAGAGAGAGGATATGGAAATTGTTGGGATTAACGATCTTACCAGCAATAAAGTTTTAGCAAATTTATTGAAGTATGATTCTACTCAAGGTAAATATCCTGGTACTGTAGAATTTGATGAGGAAAATATTATTGTTGACGGTAGAAAAATTAAAGTTTCTGAAGAGCGTAGTCCAGCAAATATTCCATGGGGCGAAACTCCTGATGTTGTAGTTGAAGCAACAGGTGTTTTTCGTGTTCGCGAAAGTGCAAAAGGTGGATATGGTGACCATTTAAAAAATGGAGCAAAAAAAGTTGTTCTAACTGTTCCTGCTAAAGATGAAATTGATAGAATGATTGTTTTAGGTGTAAATGATGATGATTTACAAGAAGGAGATACTTGTGTTTCTAATGCATCGTGTACAACAAACTGTTTAGCACCAGTAGTTAAAGTGCTTAACGATTCATTTGGTCTTGTAAAAGGTTTAATGACAACAATTCATGCTTATACCAACGATCAAGTAATTCTTGATGGACCTCACGATGACTTACGTAGAGGACGTTCTGCGGCAGTTTCTCAAATACCAACAACAACTGGTGCTGCTGCTGCGGTAGGTAAAGTAATTCCTGAATTAGCCGGAAAATTAAATGGTATGGCTGTTCGTATTCCTACACCAACAGGTTCATTAGTTGATTTTACAGCCGAATTAAAGAAAGAAGTTACAATAGAGGAAATTAATGCTGCAATGAAAGCTGCTGCTGAAACAAGCATGAAAGGTATTCTTGAATATACAGAAGACCCAATTGTTTCCGTAGATATTATTCACAATTCGCATTCTTCTATTTTTGATGCATTGAGTACAATGGTTATAGGAAATATGGTTAAAGTTGTAAGTTGGTACGATAATGAGTGGGGTTATTCTGCACGCGTTGTTGACTTAATTGCAAAAATAAGCAAATAGAGAACAAAAAAATATTTGTATAAAGTCTTGGTTCTGTAATGAATCAAGACTTTTTTTATCTTTTACAAATAGTTTTGTAATCACAAAATGTACATACATCCTTATTTTCGGCTTGGTAGAATGTTTCTTGTGAATAGAAAATGTTTTCTAAAAGCATTTTTAAATTATTCTCAAATTCATCTAAATCGAGTATAAATTTATCTGGCGAATATTCCTCTTTATCCTTAAAAATAGCAGGATTAAAATTATTCATTTTTATTTGCCTTAAATCGTAAATAGCAGACATAGGCATTTGTGCATTTTTTTTGTAATAAATGTATGAATATAATAAAACCTGAAAAATTGCAGAATACTTTATGTCTTCCTTTTGAAATAAATCATTAATATTTTTGAATCTTTTTTCAGCATTACCAGTTTTATAATCAATAATACGTATTTGATTAGTTTTGTCAACACGATCTATTGTGCCCGAAATTTCAACAAAAAACACATTACTATTTATTTCTATCGGGAAATTATGCGAATATTTATATTGTTCTTCTAACCCTATGATTTCAAGTTTTTCGTGTTTTGAAATATCGTATTTAAAAACTTCCTTAGCATAAGTGTTTACAATAGATTCATTAAGCTTTTGTCCTCCCGAAAGTGATTCAAAATCAGATACCTTATATGTTTTTAGTATTTCATTTTGAGTTATATTTTCTAAATTTTGAGTTAGTGTTTTTAAGCTGTTTTTATCAATATAAATTTTATTATTTTCTTTTAAATTATTATAGCTGGTTGCTAGCACATTATGTAATATAATTCCTAAGTTTTTATGACTAAGTTCTTCAATGTCTTCAGTGTCTGGTGCTTTTAGCTCTGCTATATATTTGAAATAGAAACTTAGACTACATTTTTGATAATTACTTAAGAATGTAGCCGTTATTTTTTTTCTTGGTTTACTTTTCTTACTTAAATACTGTTGGAGTTTATTATTAATCTCAGGTGTGCGCTTAATAATAATATCAATATTTTTTTTAGGTTTAATTTCTAATTTTAATTGTTTTTTGTTTGAAAAATTAAGCTCATGTTCTAATTGACTAATATACCTAGATTTTTCGCCAGTAGAATTTCCACCAGCAATATCGTTATATACGATATATACTTTTTCCGAACGTTGTAACAGTCTGTAAAACAGATATGCAAAAATAGCATCCTGATAAGCTGTTATTGGTAATTCAAAAGCTTTTCTAATAATCTGGGGAATAAATGAAGTGCTTTTTGAGATATTGGGTAAAATGCCTTCGTTTGCGTCAACGATAATAACATAGTCAAAATCAATACTACGAGTTTCCATTAATCCCATTATTTGTAATTGCTCTAGTTTTTCGCCACTAAATGGGATACTCAAATTAGCTAAAGCTTGAAAACATAGTTTTATTGTAAGTAATATATTAATATCTGGCCTATCAATCAGCTCTTTTAGACGCATTAACTCATTATACGATTTGATTATGAATTCTGATTCAATGGAGTTTTTTTCATCATCATTGTTTTTTTGAAATAAAAATAGAGAATATAAAATTGCATGTAAATGAACTATAAGTTCTTTTCCTTCTGTTGTTTGGGTGAATAGATTGTTTAAAATTGGATGTTTTTCTGGATTTAGTGAATTTCTATTGATTCTAATAAGATTTGTTTGGTCAAGAAAAATATTTAGTTCATCATTAATGCCTTTAAGTAATGATTTTATCAGCGGATTGTGGACTAATTCTCGTAAATATTTTAGCGGAAAAAATATTTGATTTTTATCTGAAAATTCAATTCTGTATTGATGAAGTTTTAGATAAGTATGTATAAGATTGTGAATATTTGTACTGCTAAAAGGATAGCCCATTGTTATATTAAAGCTTTCAGTTTTTTCTGGTAGGCTATGTAAAACAGGAAATAGTAAGTTTTCGTCTGGTAAAATAATACCAACACTTTTTTCTTTTGGAGTATTAATAATCTGTTGAGCTGCAAACTGCGTTTGAGCAATACGTCCAGGAACACCAATTGTTTCCCATTTGTGAATGTTTTGAGCAATATTATTATTATTATCAAAATTTATACTGAACTTTTTGAGACGAGTAATGTTTTTTCGGAGGAATAGTCCAGCTTCTTGCATTTTATCATTAAGATAATAATCATCTGTATCCCAATAAATATGTGCTATATTTTCTTTTCCCATTAATTCAAAAATGCGTAAGTGGGCTTCGTTTAAAGCATTAAATCCTACAATAAAATGGTGTTTTTTAAGAGTAATTTCAACTTTAAAATTCTCATAAAGTTTTTTAAGCTGTAGTCCCGAATATGCCAGCTTTTCATCTAATAGTTTTTGTGTAAAAATCTTATAAATTTCGGGAATTGCTTTCCATAATTTCAGGAATTTTTCTTTGTCTGAATTTAGCTTTTCTTTTTCAAAATATGTCCAAAATTGTTGCAGTACTTTTATTTGCTCATCATTCAGATAATCAAAAGTGTCTGAAGTCGCTGCCAAATCGCTAATATTTGTAAATAACGAGTTTGGATTAATTAAATAGCTGTCAAGTTCGTTAAAATCAGCAAGTAGAGTTTCTGCAAAGCTATAAAATTTGTCAAGTGGTTGAGCATAATCTTTAAGCACTTCTTTATACGCATCATAAAGTCTAAAAATCAAGCTAAGTTTATCTGGAACAGTTAATTTTATGTTGTCTTTAACAAAAGCTTCAATTGTATAAATTAAAGGTGAAAATTGTGATTTTCCAATTGTTTCAGCTAGATATTTCCTGAAATAGGCAATCATTCTTTTATTAGGAAATATCAATACAGGGTTTGGATGATTTGTTAATTGATTTCTGTAAAAATCTTCGGCAACTAGTTTTAAAAAAGGTTTCGACATTTTATATTGAGTTCAAGTTGTAAGCACAATTTTCTGTAAATACTTCAATGAACAAATTTATTAAAAAAAATGATTTAGGAACGTTATTCTGAATTTTTCATTAGTTTGGTGTTTTACTATGCCATTGTTATTAACAATCCCTAAATTGAGTTGAATTGAAAGCCTTTGTTTATTTTCTTCATATTTATATCAAACTACTTAGTGCTCGTCAAGAAATAACCTTTCCATTTAAACATGTTCTTTTGCCCTTTTTCTGCTTGAAAAAACGCTTTAAATAGCTCGCTATTTGTAGTTTTTTTTCAATTTTAAAAAGAACAAAATAACCGACTTTTAATTGTAAACTTTATTCCTGAACAAGCACTTAATCATTTAAGCACAATGTCATTACTGAATTATAAATCCACATTTAAATTATCTGGTAATTCGTTTACATCGTCTTCAGTAGATGGAATATATTCCGTAAATACCGTTTTACAAGTTTTTAGTTGCTCAATAAATTCAGTGGCTATATTTTGTGCTTTAAATATACTTTGAAAACCTGTTCTTATTTTCGCCCAT
>DAOVUO010000154.1 GCA_030632545.1 Bacteroidales bacterium | reverse complement strand
TTCCATATTTTAAAGCAAATATCCAAAAAGCATATATTCGTGAATCTATATTAAATCAAATGCTAAAGTTGTCGTCTATGCGTATAGTTGAGTTTAGGAAATTAACAGGTTTTGATTTTACACGTGAACCGGCATTTAATAATATCATTGCTTATAAAAACTTAAATGGCTTTAATCCTAGGTGTGTTAATTTAGATTCAATTCCGTATTATTATTACGATGAATATGATTCTGTTCGTGTTAGGATGGTGCAAATAAATCCTAAAGGTACGGTGAGTGTATCGTTTAATCAAATTCAAACAGAATCGTTAAAAGCTGCTGCTCGAAATATTGCTTATGATATGGATAAATGGTATAGAGCTAATTGGGCAAAAATATATGGCCGTAAAGAACTCGAAGAGGGGGAATTTGAACCTGTAGAGGAAAAATAATTTTTTTTAATATAAAACCTGTAGTACAGAGAATGTATTTATACTACAGGTTGAATTTTTGTTTTATTTTGATACAATTTTGGCAGAACCATTAACATCCGAATTTACTTTTGCAGGATTTCCGAAATATTTTAATGTAGAAGAGCCAGATAAGTTTGCGTCAAGTAATTTTGTGCAACGCACAGAAGCATTTGATGAACCTTTGATATCAATATAAGCCTTTTTTGCGTTTAGTTTATCACCGATAAAAACACCAGATCCAGATAATTCTACATCTAATTTTTCTGTTATTCCAATTATTTTTATTTCATTTGAGCCATCGCAATCAATTTCAATTTTTTCAGTTTTGATATTTAAGCTAATTGATGATGCACCATCTGCATTAATTTCAAGATTTTTAGTTGTGATTTGATTTTGAGATTTTAGTTTTGAACTTCCTTCAATACTAATTTCTTCAAAATTTTTGCTTTTGATATTGATGTTAATGTTGTTCTCATAATCAAGGCATTTACTCGATGAAATAACTATTTTATTCCTGCTTTGTTCAACAGTAATTAGTGATATAAAATTGCTGTCCGTTTCAATTGTAATCAAATTTGTATCTGACTGAATAATAGTGATTTCTGCTGAAATTTCTATTTTAAAATTGCTTGGATTTTCGTCAATTTTAAAACTTTTTTTGATAGAAAGACCATTGCCTTCTTCACAATTAAAGCAACTTGGGAATATAAATATTAAGGCAATAATTGAAAAAATAATTTTTGTTTGCATGTTGATTATTTTAGTGACATCTAAAACTACAAAAATTAAACGACAATTGTGTGAAGTATTGTCGAAATTTCTGATGATGTTTTTTCGCTTAAGGTTTTTTCGGGGCTTAAAATAGCTTTTTGCTTTTCACTTTCAGTTTCAGACAAACAACTTACTTTCCATAAATTAAGAGCAGTTTTAATTTTATTCGATTGGTTTGAGTAGCCCGAAATAGCCCATATTGGTATATTTGTTTTGTCGGCAACTTTTTTTAGTTGCCAAATTAGTTTTGAATTCTTAGTTTGGTAATCTATTGACCCTTCACCTGTAATTATTAAATCTATATCTTTTAGATTTTGTTCAAGCTGTATCGTTTTAAAAATAAAATCGGCACCTTGTGTGATTTTTGCTTGTAAAAAGACATGTAATGTGCCCGCAATTCCACCAGCAGCACCAGTTCCAGATATACTATTTAGGTCAATTTTCATTTTTTTTCTAACAATTTTTCGAATATTTTCCATCCCTTTTTCAAGTCTCTGAATGTCTTTTATTTCAGTTGCTCCTTTTTGTTTTGCATAAGTGTCAACAGCTCCGTTTGTGCCACAAAACCAATTGTTTACATCCGATGCAATAATTAAATTAAATTTTGATGAATCTGGGAACTCAATATTGGTAACATTTATTAAATCTATTCCTGTTGGAATATTTCCTTCAAAATTTCCTTGTATTTTTGCTCCTAATGCGTGTAAAACACCAAGTCCTGCGTCATTTGTAGAACTACCACCTAAGAATAAAACTATGGTTTTAAACATTTTTTTTTGCGCATTCAAAACCATTTGGCCAAAGCCATAGCTTGTTGTTAAAAGGGGGTTTTGTTCCGAGGGTGGGAGCATAGCAAGGCCATTTACTTTTGCTAATTCTAAAAAAGCTATATCATTATTTAAATCGGCATAATAGTACGAATTTATATCATGCATTAATGCATCTTTTACTTTAATTTTAATTTTTTCAAGATGAGGTAGATGATGTTTTAGTATATCTATTGAACCTTCGCCACCATCGGCTAATGGAAAAAGTTTTGTTTTAAGCTTTTTTTCAGTTGTAGAAATTCCTTTTTTTATTGCTTTTGTTGCATTAATTGCGCTTATGCTTCCTTTAAAACTATCTGGTGCAATTAAAATATTGAAACTTTTATTATGTATTTTTAGTACGGACTTTTTATCTTCTTTTAATTGTTCTTTTAGTTCGTCAATATTGTTAAACTTTAGCTCATTACGAATTTTTTTTGTAAAATAGATTTTGATTTTTTTTCCGTATAGAGAGTCCTCAAAATTAAACCAATGAACTTCAATTGTTTTATTTTTTCCATTTAGGGTTGGTCTAATTCCAATATTTAGCATTCCCTGGTAAAAGTTGTTTCCAATTTTGCCTTCTACAGCATAAACACCATCTTGTGGTATTATCTTGTAAGATTCAAGTACTTCAATATTAGCAGTTGGAAAACCAAGTGTTCTACCTATTTGTTTTCCTTCTACAACTTTTCCTTCTATCTTATATTTGAATCCAAGAGAATTATTTGCTTCTTTAATTTTCCCATCAAACAAAAAATCTCTTATTTGAGTAGAGCTAATTTGTGCTTCTTTGGGCGAAATTCCAGTTAATTTATATGCTTTAATACCCCAATTATATGCACATTTATTTATTTCGCTAATATTTGATATTCTATCACTACCAAAGCGTTGATTAAATCCAACTAAAAAATATTTGATATTTAGTTTATTTGCTAAAATTTTTTCAATAAATAGACTTGCAGTATACTTAGAAAATTCAAGGTTAAATGGAAATACAATTAAATGGTCAATACCAGTTTGAGCAAGTTTTTCTATTCGCTCGTCTATGGTTTGAATAAGTTTAAAATTTTTTCCTAAAGGTGAGAGTATTTCTCTTGGATGTGGCCAGAAAATCATTACAACTGATTCCCCACCCGTTTTATTTGCAATACTTATTAATTCAGATAATACCTTTTTATGTCCTTTATGTACACCATCGAATGAACCAATCGTAAAAACAGGGTTTTTAGCCGAAAATGAATTTATATTATAATGAATTTTCACAAATTTTAATGTTTTTAAGTTTTTGTTGTAAAAATATAAATATTTGAAATAGAAAATGTTTTATACTTTTGCCGCTTTAATTTACAATATTAAAACTAAATTCGAAAAAATGAGAAAATTTATTTGGTTATTTGTTGGTTTGGTACTCATAGTTTCTTCGTGTAAAGAATCTGGCAGTAGTAACGAAAATTCTGTTGTAGTAAAAGGACAGTTTGAGAATGCTGCTCAAAAAGTATTATTGTTGAAAAATGTAAAAAATAATCAATTAGCTACGCTTGATTCAACTACTACCGATGAAAATGGTAATTTTGAACTTGTAGGTGAGATTGCTTTTGAAGATTACTTAATTATACAATCTGAAGATCAGCAGCAATTTGTACAATTGATTGCTATTCCTGGTGAAGTGATTAAGATTAATGCTGATTTTGCTGATATGGCAAAGACTTATACAACCGAAGGCTCTATTGGTACATCATTGATGAAAGAGATAACTGATTTTCACTTAATTTCTGTAGCAAGGGTTGATTCATTAGGTCAGATATTCCGTAAGTATTCAAGCGAAGGTAATGCAGAGGATATTAAAGATCAAATTGATGAAGCTTTTAGAGATATTGTTGAAGAGGAAAAAGTTTATTTAACTGAAATTATTAATCAAAATGATTCTTCTTTGGCTGCTTTATTTGCATTATATCAGCAAATGGGTCCACAATCGCCAATCTTTTTTCCAGACCAAGATATTGCTCTATTTGATAAAGTAAATACTAAATTAAGTAAAAAACTTCCAGAATCTGAGCTTGTAAAGTCTTTATCAGATTTAGTTGATAAAGTTAAAAACCCTCCAGCTCAAGTTGGTGCACTTGGAACACAAGTTCCTGAAATAGAATTAGCTGATCCTGATGGAAAAATGATTAAATTGTCTGATTTTAAAGGTCAATATGTATTGTTAGACTTTTGGGCTGGATGGTGTCGTCCTTGTAGAGCTGAAAATCCAAATATTGTAGAGAATTATAAAAAATACAAAAGTGATGGATTTGAAGTATTTCAAGTATCTTTAGATCAAACAAAAGAAGCTTGGGTGCAAGCAATTAAAGCTGATGGTTTAAATTGGATTCATGTTAGCGATTTAAAATACTGGCAATCCGAAGCTGCTCGTTTGTATAATATTTCTTCAATTCCTGCTAGTTTTTTATTAGATAAAGAGGGAAAAGTTATTGCTACAAACTTAAGAGGTGCTGCACTTGGAAGTAAATTGCAAGAATTATTTGGACATTAAAACCTAAATTGAACAAATAGGCTGTTGCAGATTGTAACAGTCTATTTTTGACTTTTTGTTTATTTTTTGAAATATGACAGTTCGTAATCGCATATACGATATAGTTTTTGAGGCTGAAACTAAGTCTGGGAAAATATTTGATGAAGTTTTATTAGGTATAATTTCTTTGAGTATTGTTGTTGTTATGCTTGATAGTGTCGAAGATATAAGTGCTAAATATGGTGCGTATTTATATGTTTTAGAGTGGATTATAACCATAGTTTTTACTTTTGAGTATATTTTGCGTATTATTATTGTAGATAAACCATTACGTTATATTTTTAGTTTTTATGGTATTATTGATTTGTTATCTACACTTCCAACCTATTTGAGTTTAATATTTGTTGGAGCACAGGGATTAGTTGTGATACGTGCTCTGAGATTATTGCGAATATTCCGGATATTTAAAATGCCTAGACACTTAGGTGAAAGTCAGGCTATTATTACTGCATTAAAAAATAGTAAGCAAAAAATATTGGTGTTTCTTTTTGCCGTTTTAATGATTGTAATAATTATTGGTACAGCCATGTACTTGATTGAATCGCCTGAATCTGGCTTTACAAGTATTCCACGAAGCATATATTGGGCAATTGTAACATTAACTACTGTTGGTTATGGCGATATTGCTCCGCAAAGTGCTATTGGTCAAATTATTGCAAGTATTGTGATGATTTTAGGTTATGGAATAATTGCTGTTCCTACTGGAATTGTAACTTCTGAAATGAGTGTCCAAAAATTTAAAGGAGTACAGCATAGAACTACTGATGTTTGCCATGAATGTCTTACCGAAGGGCACGATCATGATGCTGTTTTTTGTAAGCATTGTAGTGCCGAATTAAATCCTGATGATGATTAATAATTATTCCTTTTTTGGTTTTTTTACCAAATATTCTTCAAGAACTCTCGACATTGAAGAGTTAATGTTTTGTAAGCCATGAGGATTTATTTCTGTAATATGGGTAATTAATTCCTTTATTTTATTTCTCTGAGTTTTGTCGCCATGCGGACAAACTTTAGTTTGAGTAGTAAAATTCATTATTCGTGAATATTCATTAATTTCATTTTCAGTAAGTTCAATCATTGGACGGATTAATTTCATGCTGTTATTAAACATACTAAGCGAGGCTGGAATCGCAGAAAAATTCCCATTAAAAATCATATTCATTAGTAGAGTTTCTACACTGTCGTTCATGTGATGGCCAAGTGCTACTTTGTTTGCATTGTTTTTTTGAGCAGCTTCAAACAAAGCTTTTCTTCTGTTCCACGAGCATAAAAAACAAGGTGTTTTTCGGTTGTCAGTTGAAAAGTCAATTTCAATATTACTTACAATTAGCTTAATGTCTCTCTGCTTACAAAAAGCGTTTAGATATTCTATATCAGATTCGTAAGGTATAGAATCACTTCTAACATGTACCGCAATTAGTGAGAAATTTATTTGTAATTGCTTCTTTTTGAAGTAAAGTAAATCTAAAAGAGCTAAAGAGTCTTTTCCGCCAGATAATCCAATAATAATAGTTTCGCCCTCCGAAACCATATTATACATTTCTAATGTTTTGCCAAGTTTTTTTCTTATTTTAGTTATTGTAATTTTTTCCTTTTTTGTCATGTTTAAAGATGTTGGCTATTTTTTCTTATTTTTGGTTCTACTACCAATTTCGTGGGTAACTAATTTAAAATATGAAACAGTGATTAAACATAATATTCTTTGATTCTCTGCTTAACTGTTTATTTGTTTATAAGTTAAACCATACAAACTTAAGATAAAGTAATTATTACTATTTTAATCAATTAAACTAATAAACATTATTATATCCCTCAAAATTTGCAGTGCCACCGAAATTTGAATCACTACCCACGAAATTGGTAGTAG
>DAOVUO010000065.1 GCA_030632545.1 Bacteroidales bacterium | reverse complement strand
TTTGCTTGGATGCCAGAACATAGACCAAAACAGTGGGAAGACATTTTTATTTGGAAATAATTGCTGTATACTAGTTTTTTAATTTTGCAAAGTTCTATATTAAAAACAACAGCGCAAAATACTTAGTGCTAGTTGCTTAAGGCGATTTGACGAAGTTTGTACGTTTGGATGAATTTATAATTTTTAACTCAAAACTTCTTCCTAGCTTCCACAATTTCCGTTACAGGCGTAATCAGCAGGGTTAAAATTCTGACCTTTTGTAATTCCTTTATCAATCATTTTTTGTTGTGTTTGAGAGCAATAAATTCCCCTTTTTCGCATATTTTTATTATGCCCAATATGTGTATTTGGAAATTTGCGCTTACTACTGAAAAAAGTTTGTACTCCCAACCCTAATATGGATAATCCTAGTAATACTGAAACAACAAATAACATAGGTAAAAACATAGTTTCTAATTTTTAATACCCGCAAATTTATGAAATTTTATTCTAATACAGCATTAAAAATAGTGCTTTTATATGTTTTAATACTCAAGCTTTTTGTAAACAATATATAGAAGTGCCGAAAAGACTTCGATATTCCGATTTTCTCAATAGGAAAAACATAATATTATTTTTAATTTATGTTTTTTGTATTTCCATAAATCCGTAAACATTGTTACAATAGCATCTCATTCAGTATATCTGTCCTGAGGATTTACTTAATTAAGTGAGTCGAAATAAGAACTAATCAATTGTTTGTGAGCACAGTCCTGTCAGGGCTTGCGGAGATAAGATACTTTATAATCAAGTTATGACTTATATGCTTAAAGAGCTTTTTACATATAAATAAAATTATCCAAAAACTAAGATTCGCTGTGAATACTATCGGTTATATCCATAATTAAGTTAAGTACTTTCATGGCTTCACCTTCCTCGTTAAATATTGGGGCATAAATCTCCGACAACCAAATTTCTTTTCCACCAATCAATATTTCCTGTGTCAATTTACGTGTTTTACCTGCACGCAAATCAGCCCAAAAATTCTGAAATTCAATATCTTCACTAATAGCTTTTTCGGTTTTAAAGGAACCTTGATACTTGCCAACTACATCTTCTTTCTTTACTTTAAGTAGTTTCAATAATGCATCATTTGCATCAATCATTATACCATCCATATCATAGGTAGCAACAAATGCTACAGAATTAATTGCTTCAAGTAAATTTTGAGACTCCTGGGCTTTAAGATGCATCTTATTCTGCACACGCTTCACTTCTTCCAATTGGTGATTTAACTCTTCTTCTTTTTCTTGCAAGGAAGCAGCGTTAACCTGTGTAGTGTCAAGTAAAGCAGTAGTTTCGAAATTAGATTTCAAACGAGAAATTGTAACGGCTATACTTTCCGAAATACGAGCTAAAAACTCAATTTTATATTTAGGTAACTTCTCAATTTCAGCTAATTCAATTACTCCATAGCTTTCATCATTAAACACAAATGGAAAAGCATATACATGCTTAGGAATATATTCACCTAAGCCTGACACAATTTTATAATAATCCTGAGGAATATAATCTAAAATAACCATTTTTTTATTGGCATAGGCTCTACCAACAACACCTTCTCTTGGTCTAAAATCTAATCTTTGTGCTAAAATATTATCAGCACCAAATGTAGCCGTTTGTCTAAGTCTAATTTTTTCAGGAACATTTGGATCATTTTCTGCGATATATACGGCTGCAACCTTTCCTCCGATATACTTTATCAAAGAAGAAATTACATCTTTAGAAAAAGAATCAAAATCGCTGTATTGGTTTCTTAATACTGTACTTACCTGAGCTAATCCGTGGGATACCCAAGCCTCTTCTCTTTCAAAATTATGTCTGGAATCCTCATCTTTCTTCGACTTTGACAGATTTTTGCTCATGTGAATTAAAGTTTCACCAATTACATCTTTCGAAGAAAGTTTATCTAAGCTCGCATTAAAATTTCCATTTCCAATTTCGTCGGCATATTTTGCCATTTTGCTCAATCCCTCAACCAAAATATTCACTGATTTACTTATCTCACCAATTTCATCACCTGTTTTTACTGGAAGTTTTGGTGCATTTAAAATATCACCTCTACTAAGTATTGCCAAAACTTTAGTTGCTTTTCCTAAAGGTAAACTAATTTGTCTAGCGGTTAAATATACAACGAGTATTAATATTATCATTCCTATAATTCCAACCACAAAGGATATCAACAAATTCTTACGAGTTTCAGCATATATAACTTTTAAAGGTACAGCAATACCAATCGACCATGGATCAATTTCCCCATCTAATACTATAGGTTCGAAAGAAATAAAATATTCAGTTCCTTGTACATTTGTATATTCAGCTGAAAAAGCTGTGCCATCCTTTATTTTCGCCATCATAGCATATTTTTCGTCAAGCTCAGTATATTCGTCAAGAACAGAACTAGTTATTTTAAATGGATCGGGATGACCTACAAAAACACCATTATTACTTACCAAAAATGAAAAACTCTCATCAAAAGGCTTAATTTCAGCAATCATATCCTGAAAACGTTCCAAAGAAATATCAACGCCTGATAATCCAACAAATTCATTATCTACAATTATTGGAACAACAATACTAGCCATCAGAATTGAATCTTCAGATTTTCCTGAATAAGAATCGCGATATGCATTTGTAAGAAGTTCTATTTTGTTTGATTTCGCTTGATAATACAAACTTGTTCTATCATCAGCCTCCATATTTTTTTCTTTATACAAAATCTTAAAATCTCTTCCTACTCTATAATACCCCATCTGAATACGACCATGAGATTTAGTATAAGTACTATCAATAGCCTGATACTCCCAACTTGTAGCAAAAGCGATGAAATCTTTGTGAGTTATCAATAAATTTTTTTGCGCTTGCATAAACATTGGCTCCCACTGAGAACGTGGAATAAACTTAAAGCTTTCAAAAACGTCAGCTACACCACGAGTAACAGATAAATCGGCATCTAAATCAGCCTTAATAGCATTTGCATATTTTTTTGCTTCACTTTTTGCTAAATTTTTAGAACTGGTATATGATATAGAAGTTAAATTTATACTCACATAACCAACCGACACCACATAAATAAGTATAGAAACACTTAATATATATACAAGTAATTTTGTTCCAATTTTCATTACCATAGAGACAAAAACTTTTTCAATTGCACTAATTTATAACTAATCATCTGCTAATTTAGCAAAAATATGCAAAAATTATGCAATTCGTCTTGAAATTAAATACGAAGATTAGGTAGTTGTCGAAAAAAATGTTGAAAACTTTAACTAATTTTCTATAAAACAAAGAATAATGCAATTATTTATTAACAATATTATATAAAAATAAATAAATTTCTTTATTTTTAGGTCGAAAACTAGCTTTATTAGCTTAAAATATTCAAAATATGAAAAAATTCAGTTTTTGTTTGGTATTCACTATACTATTTGTATTTCTACAATCGGCAAATAGCCAGACAATTAACAATAAAAACAAAGCGCTAAGTGAGCGTATTGCCAATTACGATATTTCTGTAAAACTTGATTCAGAAGCAAAAACCGTAAGTGGTGAATTGACACTAAACTGGAAAAACACTTCCCCCGACACGCTTAATGAACTGCATTTTCATTTATATTTAAATGCGTTTAAAAATACTCAATCAACATTTATGCAAGAATCGGGGGGTGGAGCATTGCGAGGAGTGGGTATGGATAAAAATGATGTTTTGTCATGGGGCTATTGTCAAGTAAGTTCCATCACAAATACAAAAAAAGAAGAGCTAATTAATAGCTTTAGTTACATTCAACCTGATAATAAAAATACTCACGACCAAACTGTAGCTAAACTAATGCTTAATCAGCCACTTAATCCTTGTGAAACCATAGAATTAAAAATAAAATTTGAAACAAAACTGCCTAAAATTTTTGCACGTAGTGGTTTTGCTGATAATTATTTTCTTGTAGGTCAATGGTTTCCAAAGATTGGCGTTTATGAGCATTCTGGTATAAGAGGTGCTAAAAATGGCCAATGGAATTGTCATCAATATCATGCAAGCTCAGAGTTTTATGCCGATTTTGGAGTATATAAAGTAGATATTAACGTTCCTAGCGAATTTATTGTTGGTGCAACTGGTATTTTACTTAATGAAAAAACAGGTTCAGAAGGCACTAAAACACTTTCATATTTAGCAGAGGATGTTTTAGACTTTGCTTGGACATGTTCGCCAAAATTTAAAGTAATTGAAAGTGAGTGGAACGATGTGAAAATTAGTGTTATGATGCAGCCCGACCACCTAAAACAAGCAGATAGATATATAGAATCGCTTAAAATTGCTTTGGAATATTTTACTGAGCATGTTGGTCCATACCCATATAAGCACGTAACTGTGGTAGATCCACCATTAAAAGGAATGGGCTCAGCTGGAATGGAATATCCTATGTTTATCACTGCTGGAACACTCTGGAAACTACCAGATGGTCTTAGGTTTCCTGAAAATGTAACCATTCACGAATTTGGGCACAATTATTTTATGGCAATTTTGGCTACTAATGAATTTGAAGAGGCATGGATGGACGAAGGAATGAATACCTATTTTGAAACTCGAATAATGGACGAAAGCTATGGTGTACATAGTGCTTGGATTGATTTTGACTTTTATAAGCAAGGCGATTTAGAAAGTAAAATTACTGGTTATAATTATTCTGAAAAAAATAAAATAGCACCAAGTAATCAATTTTCATGGCTTTATACAAGTGGGGGATATGGTATGATGAGCTATAATAAGCCTGCTGTATTTTTAAGTACACTCGATAAAATGTTAGGTCGCGAGACAATGGATAATATTTGGAAAACATACTATAAGCGTTGGAAGTTTAAGCATCCATCAACAAAAGATTTTTGTGATATTGTAAAAGAAGTTGGAGCAATAAAATACGAAAAATTATATCAATCAAACATAAAGGATTTTTTATATCAAAGTATATATACAACAAGAGTATGCGACTATAAATTAAATAGTATTTCAAATACTAAAATAGAGCCCGATTATGGTCTTTATAAAAAGGACGGAAAAAATCTAAATATTAGAAAGGAAGATGCGCCACAACCAAAATTTAAATATCTGTCAAAAGTAAACTTACTGCGATTAGGTGAGTTTACAGTTCCAGTAGAAATTAAAGTTACATTTGCTAATGGTGAAGAAAAAACCACTGTTTGGGATGGAAAAGAGAGAGCTCATATAATAAAATTCAATACTGATAGTAAAATTATCTCCGCTCAAATAGATCCTGATTATAAAAACATATTAGATATTAATCTAAGCAATAATTCGTACACGCTAAAGCCTAAAAAATCTGGATTGTGGAAGCTTACAGTAAAATTTTTATTTGCCATTCAAAATGTTTTTCAATTTTTTAGTGCCTTTATTTAACAAAAAAAAGATTATTTAATCATGACAATTAAAAAAGCATATACAAACGGATTTCAATTGGCGATACGTTCACCAAGAATGATTTTTACACTATATATTACTAATTTTTTATTAGTTGCTCTATTTGCCCTTTCATTCAATTCGGCACTTCAATCTGCTGTCGGAAATTCAATGCTATTCGATAATTTCTTAAAAAATGACAATAGCCTTGTTCTTAGCGATATTTTAAATAATGGGGGTGAAGGAATTTTGGCAATAATTGGACAGTTAAGATGGGGCCTTATTGCTTATTGGCTACTTAATATATTTTTAGTTGGAGGTATAATTAGAACCTTTAATAAACAACGTTATAGCCTGAACATGTTTTTTGGTGGTGCTGGTCATAATTTCCCTAAACTTTTAGGACTAAGCATATTAATAACACTTACACATTTAATTGTTATTGGTTTAATTGTATTTACTACAAGCTTAGGTATAGACCAGTTTTCTCATAAATTCGAAAGTGAAAGAATGTATGTTATTACTGTAGCCATAGGATTTTTAGTCTATTTACTTATTGCCGTTATTTTATTTTTGGCTTCAGATGTTAGTAAGTTTTATTTATTACTTAATGATTCCAATAATTTTTTAAAAGCTTATTTCAAAGGAATAGGATTTGTTTTTCGCAAATTTCTCAAAATCTATGCATTATACATCGCTCTTCTAATAGTACCAGTTATTTCCTTCTATCTTTTTACTAAAATTAATGGCGATATTGGAATGAATACAGGAGTTGGTTTACTTATAATATTCGGTATACAACAAGTATTTGTATATATTCGATTTGGTTTTAGAGTATGGATTCTGGGTTCAATATTTGAGTTTTATGCAGATGATTTACTTTTAAACAACAGGATTGCACTTGACAAAGAACGTTTATCAGAATTGGCAGCACAAAAAGCAGACTTATCCAAAATGATGATAGCAAAAGTTGAAGCCGAGACAAGTACGAACGATGTTGAGCTAGAAATTATTCCACCAGTCTCAGATTTAGAGGAAAAAACCGTTGATACTGAAACAGAGGAAACATTTGATTATGATTTTGAAGAGCAAAAGGACAGTGAAAATCAAAATGACCAAAATGATGAAGATTTTGAAGATAATGAAAATGATTATCCTGAAAAACCAGTAGGATAAAAACATAATAAGCAGTAAAGAGCCACACATAAAGTAGTGGCTTTTTATTGCTTATTCCTATTAGTATCGGTAATAATCATAAGGTTAAAATAATAATATTTGCTTGACTAAAAACAAAATCTAAAATCTAATTGTATATTTAAAATTTTGCACTATTTTTGTTATACTAAGCGTATTGTAATGTGCCTAAAAGGCCTTTTATATTTTGACATTTTATATATTTACAAACCACCATTTTATAGTGAAAAAATATTGCTAATAAATGATTAAGTTTAAAAACAAAAAATAGATGAAGCTCAAACAAAAATTACCACTCATCCTGTCTATTTCGCTTATTTTTAGTACTTTATTGTTAAATGTATTTTATTATATTCATCAATATAATTTTATAACAGAACATATAGTAAAACACAAACAACATAGAATTGATAATTTAAAATCAGACATCAAGGAAAAAGCTAATATTGTATACCAAATGCTCAAAGTTTCCATTGCTGATGAGCTAAAAACAAGTCTTGAAAATGCTGAGTTAGAGAGACATGTGCTAGAATTAAATAAGTTACCATCAATGATAATGTTTAATTCGTACCAAAATTTGTGGATTAGCGATCTTAATGAACCTTATACCATAATATTGGATACAGAAAACCCAAAATTAGAAGGAAGTACACAATTGCTACTTTTACCAGATACTAAAGAAAACATTTACGAAAAGTACCAAGAAATTATTTATAATTATGGTGAAGATTTTTTTGAGTACAATTTAAAAAGTGAAGATAATAAAAGCACTATCCAATATATAAGTTACATAAAATTATTGCCTGAAAAAGATTGGATTATAGGATTAAACTCAACAATTACTCATATAATAAATGAAACAGACGAAGAGGATCAAGCTCTTATGCATAATTTGCAAATGACAAGTTTATTATTAGTAGCAATTGGGTTTTTAATCAGTTTTGGTTTTTCCTATTTATTATATTTTTTTACAAATAAACACTCAAGTGCCCTAAATAAAATAGCCAGCAACCTAAAACTTTTTATAAATGGGAAAAAAACTGCTGTAATAGATTATGATTCTATAGGTGAAATAGGTGAAATGAAAGCTTCTGTTGATACTCTAATTGGTAATTTTGAAAGATATATCAACTTTGCACATGAAATAGAAAAAGGTAATCTGCAGGAAGAATTGCATGTTTTCAATAGTGATGATGTATTAGGAAATAGATTAAATAATCTACGAATAAGTTTGGCAAAAGCGGAAAAACTTGAAGAATTACGTAAAGAGGAAATTTTAATACGAAACTGGGCGAATGAAGGTTATGCCTTATTTGGCGATATTTTGAGGCGTGATCAAGATAATACCGATGTTTTGGCTTATGATGCAATAAGTAATATTGTGCAATATGTAAAAGCACATCAAGGAACTCTTTTTATATACAATGATGAAAATAAAATGCTTAATCTTGCAGCAGCTTATGCAGCTGATCGGAATAAATACATGATTAAGGAAGTAAAATTACGCGAAGGTCTAGTTGGTGCTTGTGCAGCAGAAATGAACACTCTTCATTACAAGAAAATACCCAACGACTACCTATCAATAACTTCTGGTTTAGGCAATTCGCAACCAGATGAACTTCTTCTTGTCCCTCTGATTCTTGATAATACATTATTTGGTGTAATAGAAATTGCAAGTCTAAAAAAATTCAGTACTGATGAAATTGAATTTATAGAAAGAGTTAGTGGCAGTATTGCATCTACTCTTAATTCTGTAAAAATCAATCAGAAAACTAAACTATATCTCGAACAATCAAAAGTTGAAGGTGAATTAAGAGCGGCTCAAGAAGAAGAACTAAGACAAAATGTTGAAGAATTAAGAGCAATTAGAGAACAGCAAGATAGAGAAGAGAAGGAAAAAGCTGAAGCAGCATCTTCGGTAAATGATGCAACTCCGGTAAATGATATATCTTCGCTAAATGATGAGGAAGAAGGAATTGAGATGTTTTAGGTATTTATCGACGAATATTATTTTATGTTGCTAGACTTCTTACTATCTTTGCGCAATGTTTTTAAAAAAGCTAGAACTTCCTATATTTAAGGCAATTAGAAAGATTGCCAAAGAGCATAATATTGAAACTTATGTAATTGGTGGCTTTGTTAGAGATACAATACTTAATAGGCCCACAAAGGATATTGATATTGTTGTTTTGGGTGATGGAATAAATTTCGCTAAACTTATAGCTAAAGAAGTTGGTGTGCTGAAAGTTGCAGTTTTTAAAAATTTCGGAACGGCAATGATAAAATACAGAGCTCTTGAAATTGAATTTGTAGGTGCAAGAAAAGAATCGTACTCAAATAATTCAAGAAAACCTGCTGTGAAACCTGGTAGCTTGGCAGATGATCAAAATAGACGTGACTTTACAATAAATGCATTAGCACTTTCTCTTAATAATAGCAATTTTGGCGAATTAATTGACCCATTTGGTGGAGTAGAAGACTTAAATAACAAAATTATAAAAACGCCACTTCAGCCTGTTAAGACATTTTCTGACGACCCTTTACGTATTATGCGCGCCATTCGTTTTGCCACACAACTAAATTTTAAAATAGCAGATGAAACTTATGAGGCTCTTGCAAGTAATAAGCACAGAATAAAAATTATATCAAAAGAGCGTATTACGGATGAGCTCAACAAAATTATTATGGCGGATAAGCCTTCTACCGGATTTAAACTACTAGAGAATACAGGATTGCTTGAAATAATTTTTCCAGAAATATCAGCATTAAAAGGGATTGAAAAAATTAAAGGTCTCGCACATAAAGACAATTT
>DAOVUO010000039.1 GCA_030632545.1 Bacteroidales bacterium | reverse complement strand
TTTCCGTTACCTTTGCCGTGAAAGGTTCGGAATTCACATTCCGGACACACACATTTTCTTGCTCATCATTTGCTTTTTCTTTGTGCGGAAATTGTACGGGGTACGGTGATTGATTGACAATTTACTGTTAATTGACATTGTACCAAAAAAGCAAACGACGGCAAGAAGTCACCGTTACCGCTAACTAAAATTAAAAAAATATGACATTGATAAGTCGATTAGTCTTCTTTAAAGAAGAGTAAGACGTTTCAGAAATCGTCTGATAGGATTAAAATAAATGAAATATCAATTGTAATCCCAGTAAAAGACAATCAAAAAGGGATTGACAATTTTTTAAAAGAATTCAGGAAGACACAATCAGAGAATAATTTACCAAAAGAAATAATAATTGTTGACAATAATTCAAATCCACAAATTGAGATTAAAGACAAATTTAAAAAGCATCAAATACCAATAAATCTTTTAAGTTGTGAAAAAATCGGACCTGCAAGTGCACGAAATTTAGGCGTAAAATATGCAACTGGTAACTGGATTTTATTTGTGGATAGTGATTGTGTTCCAACTGAAAATTTATTGACAGGTTATTTAATGGCAAATAAAGGTGCAATTGCTTATGCTGGTAATATTAAATCAGTTGGAAATGGAATTTTATCAAATTATTATATCAGTCAAGAAATTCTAATTCCATTAAAGACTGAAAATATAGAAAGAAAATTTGTCCCTCAGTATCTAATTACTGCAAATTGCCTTGTATTAAAAAAAGCTTTTGACGAAATAAATGGATTTAATGAAAATATTAAAATTGCTGGTGGTGAAGACGTTGATTTAGGTTTGAGACTTTCCCGAATTGGCAGATTGGAATTTGCATTTAATTCAATTGCTAAACATAATTTTAACGATGGTATTATAGGATTTATCAATAGATTTCAAAGATATGGAAAAGGGAATAGGATTATTGAAGATATTTATGGCACAGAAATGAAACCAACAATTTTCAAACCTAATAAAAAAAACATTTGGAACAGTTTTTTTGCTAAATTGCAATGGCTTTTCTTGTTGATTGGCTATTTGAAAATGAATAAAATGATTAAAAAACAAAATGATTAAAAAACTTGCTAATAATAAAGAATACAGTAACTGGTTGACAGAAATCAAACAGAAAATCAAATCAGCTCAATTAAAAGCCACATTATCAGTAAATTCTGTATTGTTAGAACTGTATTGGGATATTGGAAAGGAAGTCGTTGAAAAACAGAAAAATGCAGATTGGGGCAGTGGTTTTATTGAGCAGTTTGCTTCTGATTTACGAAACTCATTTACTGACATAAAAGGTTTTTCAAAAAGAAATGTTTATGCTATGAGACAATGGTATTTGTTTTATTCAGAGCAATTTGAATTTGTGCCACAAGCTGTGGCACAAATTCCGTGGGGACATAACAGGCTGATAATTTCCAGAATTAAAAATATTGATAAAGCTATATTTTATGCAAAAGCAACAATTGAGAACGGTTGGGCAAGAGATAATCTTGAAATACAAATTGATAACAATTATTTTGAACGAAAAGGCAATGCGATAACTAATTTTGAAAAAACCTTACCCGTTCTGCAATCGGATTTAGCACAAGAAACAATAAAAGACCCATATCAATTTGGTTTTTTAGGTTTAGAAGATGATGCACTTGAAAAAGAAATTGAAAGAGAATTAACAAAACATATCACTGATTTTCTGATAGAATTAGGAAAAGGTTTTGCATTTGTCGGCAGGCAATACCACATAAAAGTCAGTGAAAAAGATTATTACATTGATTTATTATTTTATCATTTAGATTTGCGTTGTTATGTCGTGATAGAACTAAAAGCAGGAATTTTTAAGCCTGAGTTTGCTGGAAAACTAAATTTTTATTTGTCAGCGGTTGATACATTAGTAAAAAGGAAAGATGATAATCCAACAATTGGAATTTTACTTTGCAAGAAAAAAGACAGAGTTGAAGCTGAATTTTCTTTGAGAGATATTAATAAACCAATTGGAATAAGTGATTATCAATTAACAAAAGCAATTCCCGATAATATAAAGACGAAACTGCCAACGGTAGAACAACTTGAAAATGAATTAAGCGAAAAAGAAAATAAAAAGAAATAGCGGTAACATTTTGCTTGTTGTCAGTCATTTTTTGCTTTTTGTTCCGCATACGGCTACACAAAAAACAAAAAAATGCCCCAGTTCGGCTTAGGCTTCTGCCTGAGTCGCATATATTTTAACTGGCTTTGCCTGAAATTCAAATGGAGTTTCTTGCTACTACAAATTTATTTACTTTTGTCGTAAAAAAAGTATAAAATGACACCAAAATTCAAAGTAGAATCTATTAATTTAAAATATTTTTTCACAGACTTACCCAAAGATAATCACAGACATTTAGATATTTTTCCAACAAAAGAGCAATTAGATAAGCAAACAGATGATAATATAAATTTAAGTTCAGCATTAACAACTTCAAATAAACTAATTAAGCACTTAAATTCAAGGATAAATAATATTGAACCCATCTTGCAAATTGACGAGAAAGATAAGCAACAGTTTCCAAAAGAAAAGGATTTACAGCATTATTTAGCAAATAATATATCTTCAATAATGTTTAAAAAAAGGCATTTGAAATTATTTATAGATAAGAATCAAGGGGTGTTGAGTATAGAACAGAAATAGGCAGAATTGATATTCTCGCCATTGACGAAAATGAAAATTATATCGTTATTGAGCTAAAAAAAGGGAGAACAGCAGATTACACCTTAGGACAAATTTCGAGATATATGGGGTGGGTTACTAAGAATTTAGCGAATAATTAGGCAGATAAAGTATATGGTATAATAATCGCAAGTAAAATGGATTTAAAATTAAAATACGCATCTCACAATCACCCTAATATAATATTAGTAGAATATGGAATTGGATTAGTTTTTAATAGTGTCGAAGTATTAATACTTCGTTAAGATTTACTAAATTTACTGTTTCAAAACTGTATATCACTAGTTATGAGTAATATAGTGAGTAAAACTGAATTTAGTAAATCTATGTATTTCAGTAGTTTATGAAAATTTACCGAACCATTGAGTATAATAATTAAACAAAATTTTGTGTAAACGAAATGAACAAAAAAAGCATTCAAATACGAAACAGCACTGCTGAATTTTTAATTTTCACTAATCAAAGTAAAACGTCATCAATAGAAATTCGCTATGAAGATGAAACTATTTGGCTTAGTCAAAAGCTTATGGCATCTTTATTTGACGTTGAAGTAAATACTATAAATTATCATCTTAAAGAAATTTACAAAAGCGGTGAAATTCAAGAAAAACCAACTATTCGAAAATTTCGAATAGTTCAAACTGAAGGGAAAAGGCAAGTTAGCAGAGAAGTTGATTTTTATAATCTTGACGCAATAATATCGGTCGGATACCGTGTAAACTCTGTCAGAGCGACACAGTTCAGGCAGTGGGCAACACAAACGCTTAGGGAATACGCAATTAAAGGTTATGTTCTTGACCGTAAACGAATGGAAAACGGGGCGTTTATAGATGAAGACTATTTTGAACATTTACTTGAAGAAATCCGTGAAATTCGGTTAAGTGAACGTCGATTTTATCAAAAAGTAACAGATATATACGTAACCAGCATCGACTATAACAAAAATGCTCCGACAACGAGAGATTTCTTTGCAAAAGTTCAAAATAAATTACATTATGCCATACATGAACACACTGCGGCTGAGTTAATTGTAAAACGAGCAGATAGCGAAAAGGAACACATGGGATTGACTTCATGGAAAAATAGTCCAGCCGGAAAAGTTCTTAAAAGTGACGTATCAATCGGTAAAAATTATTTGAGTAAAGATGAATTAGAAAGTTTAGGACAGATTGTAAATGCCTATCTTGAATTAGCTGAGAGTAGAGCAAAACGCCAAATACCAATGACAATGCAGGATTGGGCAAAACGTTTGGACTTATTTTTACAATTTGATGATAGAGAAATACTAAAAAATGCTGGACAAATTAGTGCTGAAATTGCAAAAGAATATGCGGAAAGTGAATTTGAAAAATATAGAATTATACAAGACAAATTATTTCAATCAGATTTCGACAAATTAATAAACAAAATTGATGATAAACAGTTTGAAAAATAGAATATTAACACCATAACATTTTGCTTGTTGTCAGTCATTTTTTGCTTTTTGTTCCGCCTACGGCTACACAAAAAACAAAAAAATGCCCCAGTTCGGCTTAGGCTTCTGCCTGAGTCGCATATATTTTAACTGGCTTTGCCTGAAATTCAAAGTAGAATCTATTAATTAAAATATTACCAGATTTTAATTGAAAAGTTTATCACTTGAAAAACGAAAGAACATCAGAGCAAAAATAGCATTATTATCTCAACAAAAAACTGTAATTTTAGAAAGTAAAACAACGAAAAAGAAGGCTTACTCTTAGCTGAGCTAGCCTTTAAAGTGCTTTGGTTAATTTAACTATCTTTATAAGCTAAAATCCAGACAACATTCTGGGCACACATATTTACTTTGCAGCACCTGCGGGATGCTCAAGTTGTTTAAAGTTATGGAAATATTTAGTATAATTATAGGCATTTAATAAAAATTGAAAAGATGATGATATCAACACATTTAACTGAAAAAATTCTCAAATTAACTAATGCAGCAGATTTGGAACAATCATTAAAGATGTTGCTTCCCGAGTTTCTTAAACTGAAAATATATTTCACAAAACAACAAATTGCTCAATATGAGATGAAGTGGAATATGTCATATGAAGAGTTTGAACAAAAATCAACTGAAATGCCAGATAGTTTTACTTTTGAAGTTGAGCAAGAATATTACGACTGGGGAGAAAAAGTCGCATTAGTTCAACATTATAAAAAAATGCTGAAAGAATGGATTTAAAACAATTTGAAGCAGAATTACGAGAAGCAATTAAGCCATTGTCGTATGTTACAGAAGTTGAAATAAAACGCAGAACAGAAATATCCTTACAAGGTCTGATAGGATTAAGGAAGAATTACAGATTATCTGTATTTTTTAATGTAAGTTTTTACATAATTTCATTCAGTCTGAGATTCCGCAATAAAAGGATTTGGGCAATTGATAGAGATAATAGAGTTGGCTGGCATCTTCATCCTATGGAAAATTCAAATGCACATGAGCCAATTGATGAAATGACAATAAATCAGATTATTGAAGCATTTGACGAAGTTTGTCAGAAAATATTGAAAGAATAAAAGCATATCATCAGCTTGGTCATCAGTCTGTCAGGTAGCGTGTTTCGGTTGCTTCGCAACCTCACAAGCCACATGTCAGCCCTGTTCGGCTTAGGCTTCTGCCTGAGTCGCAAATATTTTAACTGGCTTTACCTGAAAATCAAAGTAGAATCTATTAATTAAAAATATTACCAGATTTTAATTGAAAAGTTTATCCCTTGAAAAACGAAAGAAAATTAGAAAGCAAATAGCATTATTATCTCAACAAAAAACTGTAATTTTAGAAAGTAAAACAACGAAAAAGAAGGTTTACTCTTAGCTGAGCTAGCCTTTAAAGTGCTTGAGCCGTATGCGGTGAAAGTCGCACAGCCTGTCCCGATTTTCGGAATAACGGTTCTTAGGGGACGGAAGTTACCCGGTTGGCTAACTTTAAAAAAAACAATAATTCGCAATGAATTTAACTGAAAAACACTAATTTTGACTTGAATAATAAACTAGTAATCGCTTTAAAAAAAAATTATGAAATCACTTTATTATACTAATGTTCTTTTAGAAAATATGAGAACATTTGGAATAAAACAAAATATTAATCTTTGCGATGAAAATGGCAATCCAAGCTTATGGAACATAATCATTGGTGATAACGGAACTGGTAAAACAACAATACTAAAAGCATTATCTCTGCCTCTTATTAGACCATGGGGAAATACAAGTTGGTTATACAATATAAACTTAAACACTTTTGATAGATACAACGAAAAACATAAGAGTGACGATATAAAACATACTAGAATTGAAATTGATTTTCTTTATGATAAAAAAGAAAATGAAACCTTAGCCTTAGACTTAACTTTGGGTGAAAAACAAAGGGATATTCATACTATTTACACAAAAAACGTAAAAAATAATGCCATATTTGACCCTGAGTTTGAAAAGGATTATTTACTTTTTGCATATGGGGCATCAAGATATATTGGACGAAAAGGAATGTCTTCTGGCAAAGATTTTCCCGCACAAACTTTGTTCGAAGATAATGTTCCATTGATGAACACAGAGGAATGGCTTTTACAGGTAGAATTGAAAGCAGAAAAAAATCAAAAATTCAAATCTTATAAGGAAAAGGTTTTTAAAATTGTAAAACATTTACTTCAAGGCGAAGTCTTGGAAATAAAAACTGATGTAGAAAACTCACCTCAAATTTTATTTAAAACACAATATGGTTGGGTTCGCTTACATGAGTTAAGTTTAGGGTATAAAACCCTTCTTTCTTGGGTTGTTGATTTTGCAAAAGGAATGTTAGAAAAATATAGTGAAAGTAATAACCCACTTGCTGAACCAGCAATATGTCTTGTTGATGAGATAGACTTACATATTCATCCAGCATTACAAAAGAAGGTTATAAATTTTTTAAAAGATACTTTTTCCAAAACTCAATTCATTGTTACTACACATAGTCCATTGATTTTACAGGCTGTTGATAATGCAAATGTCATATTATTAAAGGACAAAGGAAATTCAGTAATTGCAATGCAAAATTCTCTTGATATAGATAATTGGAGGATTGACCAAATACTAATGAGTGATTTGTTTGAATTAAAAGATATTTATCAACCAGCAGCACAGAAAAAAATTGATAGGCATTTAAAACTTTTAAGAAAAGGGAATTTAACAGAAAAAGAACAAAAGGAATTACAAACACTAACTGAATTTGTAGAGAACCTTCCTGTTGGGCACAACCAAAAAGAAATAGAAGGTTTTGAGATAATTAAAAAATTTGCTAAAAACATTTCTGAAAATAAAAAAATATGATTAAAATTAGCAAAAGCAACAATACACCTCAAACTCTTTTAGATAAAGGAATTGCAGGTAAGATTAGGCTTTGTCAAGAATATAATTTAGCACCATTGGATTATACATCAAGACAAAATATTAGCAACAAGAAACTTAAAAAGCTTGTTATTGATAATTCGATTTACGGAGACACAACTGTAAAAGAACAATTAATCACTGACCAAAATGAAAAATGTTGCTTTTGTGAAGCTAAATTTACAGCTACATCCTATGGAGATGTAGAACATTTTAGACCTAAAAAAGCTTACAAAAAAGATCGCAAATTAATTTATCCTGGATATTACTGGCTTTCTTATGATTGGAATAACCTTTTGTTTTCATGTGAAAAATGTAATAGGTCATTTAAAAAGAATGAATTTCCATTACTTGATGATGAAACAAGAGTAAATAACCATAATGAAGCACATAATTTATCAGATGAAAAACATACCTTGATAAATCCGATTGCTGAAAATCCTGAACATTTTATTAAATTTAATCAACATATTCCTGTTGCTATTGATAATAATGAACGAGGAACTACATCTATTAAAACTTTTGGACTTGATAGAGCTGAACTGAATAATGATAGACTTGAATATCTTAATGGTCTAAAGATTTTCAAGAAAATTTCTGACATAGATGATAATAATGAAGAACGTATTATTCATGCCATGGCTACATTCGAGATGTCCAGAACAGAAATAATAGAGTTTATTAAAACAGCTAAGAATTTGTATGAAAACGCTGCGAAAAAAGAAAACCGTTTTACAAATATGGTTCGGTCAAACTTTCTTGACTTAATAAAGAATTAAAAAATAGCCATATCATTGCGACAAGAAGTCGTATAATTGGCCCGGTTCGGCTTAGGCTCCTGCCTGAGTCGCATATATTTTAACAGGCTTTGCCTGAAATTCAAATGGAGTTTCTGTTTACTACAAATTTACTTCTTTTTTATTTTTGTTGTAAAAGAAGTATAAAATGACACCAAAATTCAAAGTAGAATTTTTAGAAGAGGCAGTTGAATTTATTAGTAATTTAGAGGAGAAAGCTCAATAAAATAGTTTACAATATTGATAAAGCTTTTTTGTAACAATGGTTCCCCGATGTTCGAGGCAGCAATTAAATGCCTGTAAAACATTGAATGACAATTATTTGCAAAAATAAATTCATTAAACATAACTGCTAGATATTCACACAATAACCAATTATCAATTACGAATTATCAATAACAATTATCAAATTTAATTTAAAACTTAGCAGCCTATCCCGAACATCGGGGAAATATTACAATATAATTAACTAACTTTGGAACTAATAAGTGTACTTTAATATAAATTTCAAATCAATACAAGATGGAAACTCTAAAGCCTACTTATCAAGAATTAGAAAAAGAGTTAGATGAACTAAAAAAAGAAAGAAGTAAATCTCAACTTTATTTAGATTTAGCTGGTGTGTTATTTATAGCAATTGATCCACAAGGAATTGTTACACTTGCTAATAAAAAAGCATGTAGTGTTTTAGAATATGATGAATCTGAAATTTTAGGAAAAAACTGGTTCGAAAATTTTATTCCAGAAAGGAAAAAAATAGAAATTAAAAACTTATCAAATAGAATTCTTAATGGAAAAATGGATGTTAACGAATATCACGAAAATCCAGTATTATCTAAAAGTGGAAAAGAAAAACTAATTAAATGGCACAATACAACCCTTAGAGATTATAATGGCAATATAACAGGACACATTAGTTCTGGTGAAGATATTACCGAATATAAAAAAGCTGAATCGTCACTTTTAGAAAGTGAAAAAAGATACAAAGCTTTGTTTGAAAAGAACTATTCAACAATGCTATTAATTGACCCTGATAATGGACAAATAATTGACGCTAATAAATCTGCCTGCAATTTTTATGGATATTCATTAGAAAAAATAAAAAAAATGAATATCAAGCATATCAATATGTTCTCTGAAAATAAAATAAAAGAGGAAATGAAAAGTGCAAATAACGAAAAACGAAACCATTTCTTTTTTAAACACAAATTGTCGAATAATGAAATAAAAGATGTTGAGGTTTATAGTGGGAAAATAGAAATTGAACAAAAAACTTTATTATATTCCTTAATTCACGATATTTCGGACAAAATAAAAATAGAAAAAGCGTTAAAAGAAAGTGAAGAAAAATTTAGAGCAATTACAGAACAAACGTCGGAAGGTATTACCATAGCTGATCTTGAGGGGAATTATGTATTTGTAAATTCTACTTTCTGCAAAATGAGTGGCTATACAAACAAAGAATTACTTTCATTAACTGTTTTTGATATGAAGTCCAATTCCTCTGACAAAGGATATTATAACCGAATAAATAAAAATGACTATACATTTGAAATTACACTAAAACGAAAAGATAAATCGGAATACTATGCTGAAATTACTGGCGATTCAATAATAATTGGTAACGAAAAATTTGTTTTAGGAATAATTAGAGATGTTACAGAACGAAAAAAAGCAGATCTTGCTCTATTAAAATCAGAAAAAGCACTTAAAGAAAGCAACGATACAAAAGATAAATTTTTCTCAATAATAGCACACGACTTAAAAAGTCCATTTAATGCATTGCTCGGTTTTTCAGATTTATTAATTAAAAATTTCAGCATATATAGTCCTGAAAAAATAAAAAAGATAGTAATTAGAATTAATAAAAGCCTTCATAACACTTATGACTTACTTGAGAATCTGTTAATTTGGTCTCAAACACAAAGAAATCTAATTGATTTTAATCCTGAAAAAATTGAATTAAATTCTGCCATAAATGAAATTCAAAACATTCTTTCACAAATGGCTGAGAAAAAAAATATTCAGTTAACAAACGAAACTGTTAAGAACATTGAAATATATGCAGACAAGAACATGTTTGATACCGTACTAAGAAATTTAATTTCAAATGCCCTCAAGTTTACAAATCAGCATGGTAAAATTAAAGTAAACGCAAGTGAAATTAAACCAAACTTAATTGAGATTACTGTATCCGACAGTGGCATAGGCATTTCTAACGACAAAATAAGCAAACTATTTGATTTAGACAATGATAAAATAATGCTAGGTACTGAAAAGGAAGTAGGAACAGGACTAGGGCTTGTTTTATGTAAAGAATTTGTAGAAAAAAATGGTGGTGAAATATATGTAGAAAGTACAATCGGAAAAGGAAGTAAATTTAATTTCACAATTCCAAAAGCATAGATATAAAAAAACAAAAAAACCAGTTGGATTAATGGAGAATTCAAATGAAAAAAATAAACTAAATAGACGCGAATTTATAAATAGTGGTATAAGAGTTAGTATTGGTATTGCACTGGGTGGTGTAAGCGGTGTTTTGCTCAAAAATTTACTTTCGGAAGATACTGTTTGGCAATTAGACCCTGCTAAATGTGTGCAATGTGGCCTTTGCGTATCAAATTGCGTAATGACTCCCTCTGCTGTAAAAGTGGTTCATATACACGATATGTGTGGCTATTGCGATTTATGTGGAGGCTATTTTCGCCCCGAAGCCAAAACCTTGAGCACGGCTGCTGAGAATCTGCTTTGCCCTACCAATGCAATCATCAGAACCTTTATTGAAGAACCTTTTTTCGAATACAATATTGACGAAGCCTTGTGTATTGGGTGTGGAAAATGTGTAGCTGGTTGTGATGCATTTGGGAATGGCTCTCTGCAATTACAAGTCCGCCACGATATTTGCGTAAATTGTAACCAATGTGCCATTGCAATTGATTGTCCTGCAGATGCATTTAGACGTGTTCCAGCAAGTAATCCATCAATTTTCAAAGGATTTAGTGATTCCAACAACATCGAAATAACATAATATGAAGAAAACATTAAAATATATTTTCCTATTCTCCATATTCCTACTATTAAATTTAGATATTTTTGCCCAGCGATTTCCAAAACCCGAATTTGAAGAAGGACACACCCAACCACCAATAGAACAATCGCAACCCAGATCTGAGATATTAGAATACTTAGACGTATTTGTGTTGATACTTGCTCTTTCGGTTGTAACATGGTTTGTTTTATCAAAACGTTCACGGAAAGGAGTATTTTGGATGTCGGTTTTTTCAATTGCCTATTTTGGTTTTTTCAGAGAGGGATGCGTTTGCTCAGTTGGCTCAATTCAAAATATTGCATTAGCATTATTCAACCCAGGCTATAAAATACCACTTACTGCTCTAGCTTTTTTTCTTATTCCTTTGTTGTACACATTGTTTTTTGGAAGAACATTTTGCGCTGGCGTTTGCCCTTTAGGTGCGATTCAAGATATTATTGCATTTCGCCCTGTTGAATTAAAATCGTGGGTACAATCGCTTTTAGGAATTTTTCCTTTTATCTATCTTGGTCTAGCAGTATTGTACGCTGCAACGGTGACCGATGTTATTATGTGTAAGTACGGTGGTTTTGTCGGTTTTTTTAGGTTAGATGCAACTTTTAGCAT
>DAOVUO010000326.1 GCA_030632545.1 Bacteroidales bacterium | reverse complement strand
CACGTTTTTGCTTTTCTATCGACTCACCAATACTCACATTAATATCATAGCGAGCAGTACCGTCATATACTCTACCATTTTTATTTTTGCGATTCCACATAAAAAGAATGGCACCAATAGCCATTGAAAACGCAGCTATCATTTCGGGAGTAAGCATATTCAATATAATTTTATTAGGAATAATAAACTCAGATTTAATAGTTGGATTCATTTCTATAAAATCCTCTATAAAATCCTCATTGATATATTGTTTTGGGAATATCAATTCAACAAAATCCTTTTCTGCTAAATTAAATCTTCTTCCTTTGATATTGAGTTTTTTGTCCTTTTGCAAAATTTTCACATGGCTATTTGATTTATGAAGTTCAGTCCAAAAATCAATATTACTAGGCTCATTAGGTAAGTTTATATTTACATAAGTTTGCATACTCAAATATAGGTGTTTTTTTGACAAGAAAAAAAGCTGCTCTATAATTTAGAGCAGCTCACAATCAATTTTCAAAAAATCTTATTTTTCTGGTTGTAAATCGACCAAAATATAGTGTTCTGGATTTAAGTACTTAATTGCAGCATTTTGAATTCCTTCTTTTGTGATTTTTGCCACAGCCTCATCAAACAAATTAACGAACTCTGTATTTGAACCAATTATTTCGATTAGTACAATTTGTGCCGACCAATAATTATTTTGTCGAATTTTAGTTTCGTAAGCTCTTTTTGCTTTTTCTATTGATTTCGTAACATCATCATCTGAAATATTTGTCTGAATTTCTTTTACAATATCCAAAATCATAGCTGTAATAGTATCAATATTTTCTGGTGCACTACTGTAATAAACACCAATCCCACTTTCTAAAACAGGATAATACTTTGTAGATGGAGATGCAGAGATTGAATAAGTTAAAGACTCTTCTTCGCGTACTTTCTTTAATAATTTATCTGTAAATACATCAGCAACTGCTTGAAGTAAAATTTTATCAGCCAATAAATTATTGAAAGTTGATGGAAAAAACATATAAGCCATGCTCTTAGGCGATTCACCTTTATAAACTTCTTTTCTAACACTCTTTTCAGGATAACGAATACCTAAGTCTTTATAATTTTCCTTTGCTTTTTTCCCTTTAATTGAACCCAAATATTTTGTTATAATAGGCTTTGCTTTTTCAGCATCAATATTTCCTGTAAATATGAAAGTAAATTCAGAAGGATTTGCAAATCTCTCTTTGAAAATATCCAATACTCTATTGTAATCAATTTTAGAGATATTTTCGACCGTTAACGCAGCTAAATATGGACTATTTCCATTTAAAGAAGCCATTAATCCTTCTCGGAAAACACTCATAGGATCGCTACTTCTGTTCTCTATAAAACTCTTAGTTTGATTGATATATGCATCAAAAGCATCTTTATCGTTGCGAGGGTCAGTAAAATATCCATAAATCAGTTCAAGCATCTTATCAAAATCATTCACAGACGAACTTCCTCTAAAACCTTCGCTGTACATATTAATCACTGGACTAACATTTGCATTTAGTAAGGCTTTATATTTACTAAATTCAACATTATTTAGCTGTGCTAATCCACTATTAGCAATAATTGAGGCAGCTTCGCGAGCTGAAAAATTATCTTCTAAAGAATATAAAGAATAACCGCCCCAACTATATGCCTCAAGCATTATTTCGTCATCTTTAAAATCTGTTGGCTTAATTACCACTTTTGCACCATTTGCTAAATAAAAGCTGGTAGTTCCTAACAATTTATTTGTCTCGGTCTTCTTTATTTTTCCAGCTTTAGGCACTTTACTTAATAGTGATTTATTTAAAGTTTCTTCTTTCTTAGCTTCAAATTTCATATTCTTCACTTCATCAAGCATTTTCCTAAGCTCATCTTCAGTTGGCATTACTAAGCCTTCTTTTTCTGGCGCACTTACTGTAAGTACCATATTTTTATCCGTAAGCCATTTAGTGACTAGTGCATTTACCTCTTCGAGAGTAATTTCTGGTATTAATTTCTGATATAATTCATATTCGAGTTCAATACCAGGAACAGCAGATTGTGTAATATCAAAATGAGATTTAAGTTCGAAAGCCAAGCCTTGAGATTTTTGTTTATTGCGCTCACTATAAACTTTCTCTACTGATTTTAGTGAAGATTTTTTCTGTAGCTCAAATTCACTTTGCGTAAATCCATTCTGCTTAATATTTTGCAATTCAGAAAATAAAGCCGAAGCCGTTTCTTTAATTTTATCACCCTTTGCCAATGCAAATAAATTATACGCATCGCGTGTTCCAAATAAATGCGAATATCCATTAGCAGCATATCCAAACGGAGCATCAGGTTTCATAGTAATTTCTTTAAAACGTTGATTTACCATTCCTTCAAAAATAATTTGTTTCAAATAATCTTTATAATCACCATAGCTTACAAATGGCTCAATTGTATGCTTAATCAAAAAACGCACAATTGAATAAGGCTGTTCTTTATCAGTAACTACCTTAATTAAAGTCTCTTCATGGTCTGGAATTTCTGGATAAACTGCCGATCGAGGATTTTCTCTAACTTCAAGTGCCGAAAACTTTACCTTAATTTGTTCAACTATTTTATCACCATCAAAATCGCCAACTATAATTACAGCCTGTAAACTAGGACGATACCAATCTTTATAAAAGTCACGTAATTTTTGAGGTGAGCACTGCATAAATACAGCAGTATCGCCAATTGGCATTCTTTCAGCATACTTTGAATTATACAAATAATAAGGAAAAATTTGTTTATTAATACGCTGAGTAGCACCAGTTCCTACACGCCATTCCTCAAAAATAATTCCTCTTTCTGCTTCAATTTCTTCATCCTCGTAACTAACATTAGCTGCCCAGTCGGCAATTACTTGAAGTCCTTTATCCATAAACTCTGGATTATCTAAAGGGACTTCTAGCATATAAACAGTTTCGTCAAAAGAAGTATAGGCATTAATATCAGAGCCAAACTTCATTCCTATAGATTCCAAATATTCAATCAATTCGTGCTTTGGGAAATTTTTTGTACCGTTAAAAGCCATGTGCTCACACATGTGGGCTAATCCTTTTTGGTCATCATCTTCGAAAATAGAACCTGCATTTATTGCTAATAATAATTGAGCTCGGTTTTTTGGTTCTGCATTTTCTCTCACATAATATGTAAGTCCATTTTCCAATTTTCCGTACTTCACTTTGGGGTCTAAAGGAAGTTTCTTGTTTAAATCGTAAGATGTTTGAGCATTAATCAATTGTCCAAATACAAAAAACAAGATTGCACTAAGTGCTGTAATTTTTCTCATAATAATTTGGTTGTTAAAATTTTGTCGTAAACTTAATGAATATTGGCTAGCTACAAAACAAAAAAAGCTACATTTTAAAATGTAAATCTACTTTCTAATGTGTTTTATAGCTTATACAGCTACATTATATTCTCTAAGGGCATCATTTAACGATGTTTTTAAATCGGTAGAAGGCCTACGCTTCCCTATAATCAAAGCTACTGGAACATTATATTCACCTGCTGGAAATTTTTTTGGAATTGTTCCAGGAATAACTACTGAACGCTCAGGAACATATCCTTTATATTCAACAGGAACACTGCCCGACACATCAATTATTTTTGTACTTTTTGTAAGCACAACATTTGCTCCTAAAACAGCTTCTTTACCAATGTGAACTCCTTCAACTACAACGCAACGAGAGCCTATAAAACAATCATCCTCAATAATTACTGGTGCAGCTTGAACTGGCTCTAAAACACCTCCAATTCCCACGCCACCACTTAAATGTACATTTTTGCCAATCTGAGCACAAGAACCAACTGTGGCCCACGTATCTACCATACTCCCAGCATCAACAAAAGCACCAATATTAACGTAGGAAGGCATCATTATTACACCTTCCGAAATATATGCACCATAACGTGCAACTGCGTGCGGAACAACACGAATACCTAATTTATCGTAACCACTTTTTAAAGGAATTTTATCGTGAAATTCTAGTATTCCTGATTTATGAACTTCCATTTTTTGAGTTGGAAAATAAAGAATTACAGCCTTCTTTACCCATTCGTTTACTTTCCATCCATTTTCTGTTGGTTCAGCTACTCTGATTTTACCTTTATCTAAGGCTTCAAT
>DAOVUO010000099.1 GCA_030632545.1 Bacteroidales bacterium | reverse complement strand
AGCAATTTGTATATCCTTTTCTATTCATCAAATAGAGCGATATATTGAAACTTGGGTCGTGTAGCACAATTACTTTATCATTTGGATGAATATTTATTGTAGGTAAAAAGCTTTCAATATCTTCAAAAGCTTTTGTGTATTTTACATGCTTGTTGTTGGGCCACCCATTATATCTTACATTTATGTTTTTTCTGCAAGTATTTATATTGTAAATCAAAAGTAATAATATTCCTATTTTAAATAGCTTAGAATAGTATATTTTTGGAAAATTAGTTTTTATCAAAACTAATGCGCTAATAAAAATTACCAACATAAAAAGCAATTGATTTATCATATAGTAATCGTGATTATCAAAAACTTGAAACCATAGTGTAATATAACTTATGAAGCCTATAAATAGTAGAAATAGGAATATTTTGAGGTGCTTGTTTAGTTTTTTATGGTGATAAGTAATAAAAAGGAAAATAAATATTGCAGTTATTTGAAGCAATTGGCTTTGGTAGCTGTTTGACCATAGAATATAGGCGTAATTGAAAACGTGCTTAATTTGTTCTGCACTATAATCCCAAATGGGTAAAATCCCAATTAAAAATATTCCTTTATTATGTTCATTATTATATTGATGCGCATAATAATACCACGAAAAAGTAATAATTATTAGTATCGAGAATAAAACAAAACTCAGTTTTTTATGTGCAAAAATGTTGTTTTTGAATTTAATTATTTTGCCGATTTCTAGTAGATAAATTGCACCTATTGCAACAAAACCTGAAAGTGCTTGAATTTTTAGTAATCCTCCAATTAGAAAGAGTAAAATACTTATAATTAGTAATATTTGCTTTTGCTTTATAGTGTATTGATAAAAATAATAGAGAGCTATGAGCGCAAAACTAAAAGCTGGAACATTCATTAAAAAATTATTACTGTAGTACACAAATATTGTTGATGAAAAAAGTAATAAGCTTATTATAAGTGCCCAAAATGAACTTTTTAAAATAGATTCAGTTGTTTTTAGTAAAGCTATTGTTCCTAAAAAGCTAATAATTAGTATCAAAAAACGATAAATATATTCGTGCTGGCCAAATAATTTCCAAAGCTGAGCAACTATATAGTATATTATTGGAAAATCGCTAACTGTTTTTCCTGTTCCATCGCTGCCCAAGTAGTTTATTTGCGGCTGCCAAAACGAAATGTTTTCTTGAAAATAGTTAAGAGAAAACGATAAACAGTCGCATTGTCGCCATTGATGTACCGATTGCGGTCTTAGGAAACTAATTGTATCAAAATTATATACAAAAAATAGAGCTACAAAAAGTCCAAAAAATAGTATTGTTGAAAGCTTTGGTTTATAAAAGTCTAGCCTTGTGTTTGAATCATATTTATTAAATTGAATCCAAAATTTTTGTAATTTTTTCAATAGCCAACTCAATTTCATCATTATTTATTATTAATGGAGGTGTAATTCTAATACTTGTGTTATTAAATAAAAACCAGTCTAATATAAGTCCATTTTCTGTGGCCTTATGAATAATTTTTAGGACTAAGTCATAATCGCCTATCTCCAAAGCCATCATTAAACCAATTCTTCTAATTTCCTTTACTTTAGGATGATTTGCTAAACGTTCGAAAAGAAGACCTTTTTTTTCAGCCTCATCAATATATTTTTCTCTTAATAAAACATTTAAGTTTGCATTAGCTGCCGCAGCAGAAACAGGATGACCACCAAAAGTTGAAATATGACCTAATAATGGATTATTAGTAAAAACATGCATAATTTCTTTCGACGAAATTGTTGCTCCTAAGGGCATTCCTCCGCCAAATGCTTTAGCCAATAGTAAAACATCTGGTACTATATTGTAATGTTCAAAAGCAAACATTTTGCCTGTTCGCCCTATTCCTGTCTGAATTTCGTCAAAAATGAGCAAACAATTATGCTCTGTACATTTAGATCGTAATTTATGAATAAAAATTTCATTTGCCTTGATAATTCCTGCTTCACCCTGTATTGGTTCAATAATTACGGCCGCAGTTTTATCTGTAATTCTTTCAAGTTGTTCAATATTATTGAAATCTAAATGCTTGATATTAGGTAATAATGGTTGGAATTTTCGAGTGTATTTTTTGTCCGAAATTAGGCTTAATGAGCCGTGTGAACTTCCATGATAGCAGTTTTTGAAACTGAAAATTTCATTTTTACCTGTGTAGCGTTTAGCTAGTTTTAATGCTGCTTCAACGGCCTCACTTCCAGAGTTTACAAAAAAAACATTATCTAAATTTGAAGGTAATATTTGTGCTAAATTTTGTGCTAGCTTAGTTTGTGGACTTTCAATAAATTCACCATATACCATTACGTGCATAAATTTTTCTGCTTGATTTTGCACCGCTTTTACTATTTCGGGATGTTTATGTCCAAGATTACTTACAGCAATGCCCGAAATTAAATCCATATATTGTTTTCCTTCTGGGCTATATTGGTAAATTCCTTCAGCTTTTTCAATTTCTATAGCCATCGGAAATTCAGTAGTTTGAGCTATATGTTTAAAAAAAACTTCTCTATTTGGTGTATGTTTCATTATAATTTTGTTTTTTGCTGATTTTCGTAGAACTTATTTACTAATAAGCTTGATTTTTTTATGCTTTTTTTGAGCCAATTAATTTGAATATCTGCTTTCTCGTTATCAGATAGTTGCCAGTTTATTTTACTTTGATGAAGCTGCAAGCTCAAGTGGTGAAGTATAATAGAGGCCGAAACAGAGATATTGAAACTTTCTGTAAATCCATACATTGGTATTTTCAGGTATTCATCAGCATTATTAAGTGCTTCTTGTGAAAGACCTTTAAGTTCTGACCCTAATAAAATTGCTGTTTTCCCTTTAGTTAAATCAAAATCTTGCAGATTAGTATCGTTTATATGAGGCGTGGTAGCTACAATTCTATATCCTTGTTTTTTTAGATTTTTTATGGCCTCCAAAGTGTTGTTCTTTTTCTTGCTGTATTTGTGTAGTGTAAGCCATTGGTATGAACCAAGTGCTACATCGGGGTTTATTTTGTATTGGTTTTTATTTTCTATGATATGAACATCTTGCATGCCAAAACAATCTGCTGTTCTTAGAACTGCACTAGCATTTTGCGATTGATAAATATCTTCAAGTAGTACAGTAATATACCTTGTTCTATTAAGAACAATACTGTCGAAAATGTCAATTTTATGTGGTGTTACAAACTCTTTTAAAAATTCTATAAGTTTTAATTTTTCCTCCATTTGGCAAATATATATTAAATTGAGTAAAAAAATTGGAGAATTTATCGGGTATTTTGAGGTTTGATGGTTACAATAGTTCCCCCTTGTTTGGGGCATGCTTCTATGTTTATTTTATTGTTTCTCAATTTAGTTGGGAGTAAACAATAACTAGAATTTTGCAAAAGTCTCTTTCTTTAATAGGTTTGTTGATTATAAGTCTTTTATGTAATTATTAAATGCAGTTTTTACAGAATTTAACAGTCTGCTCCTAACTATTTGAAACTGCTATTGTTGTAATTTGGAATATTAAGGCAAAAAAATTGGGAGTACAAGGTACTCCCAATCTTGATAAAAGAAATTTCTTTAGTTTACCGAGTCAGCTAAATCACTCCCTGGCTTAAATTTTACTACATTTTTTGCAGCGATTTTAATTTCTTTTCCTGTTTGAGGATTTCTTCCAATTCTTTCACTTCTTTTTGCAACAGAGAAAGATCCAAATCCAACTAATGCAACACGATCGCCACCTTTAAGGGCATCGCTGGTAGATTGCATAAATGCGTCTAATGCTTTTTTAGCATCAGCTTTAGATAAACCGGCTTTATCAGCCATACTGTCAATTAATTGAGCTTTGTTCATAATGTAAACAATTTTAGGTTAACTACTATGTTTCCTGCAAATATAGGGTATTTATGGACTTTTGCAAATTCCATAAGCATTTTTTTTATTTTTTTTTTCAACATAACTTATTGATTGACAAAAACTAAAAAGAATTATCGGCTATTGTTGTTTTTTGCGGTTTATTTTTTTTGTTGTATCTTAGACTTTCATAAGTATAATGATATGGAAATCAGTGAAGTATTTCAAAAAGTAGAAGCAATTGCTTCAAATGTACTCGCATTCGAGGCTACATGGGTTAAAAATAAGGGTTGGGGAGTATTAGTTTCTGCAATAATTGGTGAACCTTCGGCTCATCATCCTAAGTTTAGCGAAATCCCCTTGCATTTTTTTCAGGGATTTGGTGGTGATATGCGAATTTATATACGAGATGTACCTCCTTGGAAGGAAGTTGAGGATGCTCGTGATTTAGGTGATGAATTAGCACTTAAATATAATATCCCATATTTTCATAATGCACCCGACGAACCAGTTGATGACATTATAAGATGGTGGGATAGTGAGCGTTCAATTTAATGCTTGAAATTTTTTTATTTTTTTATTAAAAAAATTTTGCGGAATTAATTTTTGTTGTAATTTTGCGCCTCTGGAGAGATGGCAGAGTGGTCGAATGCGGCGGTCTTGAAAACCGTTGAAGGTCAAACTTCCGGGGGTTCGAATCCCTCTTTCTCCGCAAGTGAAATTAGTGAACAAAGCAAAATCCTGTAAGTCAAGACTTACGGGATTTTTTTTATGCGGCAAAAAAACAAAATAAAGCGAGAAAAAGTAAGCCTTCTTTTTCGTTATTTTACTTTCTAAAATTACTCTACTTTGTTGAGAAATTAATGCTGTTTGCTTTCTAATTTTCTTTGGTTTTTCAAGTGGTAAAGTTTTGCGTTGTTATACACAGTTTACTGTGATAAGCTACTAATGGGGGAACATGAGCTTAAATAAGAAACTTTACGTGAATCCAATTCTCGTCTCAGTTTAATAGTCAATTATAAGACTTCTTGTCGCAACAACGAAAATGTGCTTGTGTAATTGGTGTTTTTGTAGCTTACGAAATGAGCGAAGCGAATGAAGCAAGCTACAAAAATATCAATTACGACCAAACCAATGTTAGTGTTTTAGTTTATTCATTATCAAGTATTTCTCTCACTTTTTGTTTTAATGATTTTTTATCAGGTAAATACAAAGTGTATTCAGAAACCGCCAATTTATTTGTTACCGTTTCAGTTGCATATTCAACAAAAACGTCATCTTTTCCTGATGTTAAAATTATTCCAATTGTTTCTTTATCTGTTTCTTTCTTAACTTCGGCATTGAAAAAGTTTAGATAAGTTATCATTTGTCCAACGTCTTTATGCTCAACTTCATTTACTTTCAAATCAATCAAAACGAAACAATCAAGAATGTAATGATAAAAGACTAAATCTACGTAAAAATGTTTATTTGCGAGCATTATTCTGTATTGTCTGCCAACAAATGCAAATCCTTTTCCTAATTCCAGTAGAAATTGCTGCAAATTATTTATTAATTTCTTTTCTAGTTCTGTTTCTGTGTATGTATTATTCTCAGGTACGCCTAAAAATTCAAAGACAAAAGGATTTTTCCCAATATCTGTTTCATTTTTTGGTAAATGCCCTTTCTTTGATAATTCTAAAATCTGTTTTTTATCTTTACTGACTGCAATTCGTTGAAATAATGCTGTTCTTTTTTGTCTTCGCAATTCTCGAACTCCCCAATTTTCAATTATTATTTGTTGTTCGTAAAAATCTCTTTCAATATCATCACTAATTTTCAAAAGTTCGTAATAATGAGACCAACTCAAAAGGTGGGACGTTGTCACACCTTTTGAATATTTCACATAAAATAATCTCATATACACCAGATTACTCTTATTAAAACCTTTTCCGTATTGCAAACTTAAATCTCTGGACAGTCGTAAAATTAGTTTCTTCCCGTATTCAGCTTTAATTTTTCCGTCTTGTTCATATTCTACAATATATTTCCCTGTTTGCCAATTTCCTATTGTTAATTCAGTATTAACTGCTGTAAAAGCACGCTTTCTAGCTGAAAGAAAGGTTTCGCCAATATTATCAAGCAACTTTTTATATTTTCGATTATCAAAAATGTCTTTCATTCCGTTCTTTTTGAAAAAGGTGGGACACCGTCCCACCTTTTAGAATTTTACATTAACTATTTCAAATTGAATGTATTGTCTTTTATATCATTTCATAATAGTATCTCATTTTTTCTGCCATTTTTTGTCTGCGCTGAAGCAAAAACTCTTGATAATTTTCTGTTGTCATTTCAAAAATTGTTTTTGGTATCGCATTTTGCTTTAAATTATCATTAAGTAATTCCAATTCTGTAATACCACCATATACTAAGCCTCCACCGTTACATTGGTTTTTAATTTCTGTTAAATATTTTTCAATTGGTTTATTTCCTATTTTTATATTTATTTCACTTTGTGTATAAACATAATTTCCAATTTGATTATATTGCCCTCTTGTTAATCCCTTTTTCTTTAAAATATCACGTGGGAAAATATGATGAACATCTCCTCTTTGTTCTATTAGGTTTTTTACAGTAATATCTTTTGATAAAAAACCCTTTTCGTTAAAATAGCATTGAGATGCTAAAAAAACGTTGAAAACTGGACTTGTAGAACTTGATGTATTTAATCTTTGTATTAATTCAGCATTCCAAAACGCATCAGATAATTGAGCATCTTCAATTTCTTTTAAGTAATCGGCAAAATCTTTATTTGAAACATTTTTAATGTCAAAATCAAATCTACTTTCGGGTGAGGCTGAGTATCGTCCTGTAAGTAACGATAATATAAACCATTTTTTTACATATTTTTCAATTAATGCAGGGTTGTATTTTTGCTCTCTTAATTTTAAGTAAAGAATATATGCAAAGTTTAAGGCATTGACAGAACGAATAAGTTTATTTGTTACAAAACCTGCTGATTTAATAATCATGATAAGTCGCAGAAAATTTGTTTTATTGACAAAATCGGTTACACCTTCAATAAGCATTTTGTAAGAATTTGATGCAATCTCTTCTTCATATTCCCTTGTTATAAAATTACGACCAGACAACAAACTAACTAAGTCGCTAATTTTTCCTCTGTTAAATTTGTATGTAAAAGCAACTCGTAAAACATCTTTATAAGTTGGGTCATATAAATCATCATTTTCATTTTTTAACCAACTTATCTTTGAAAAATAATCTGTTTTAGCAAAATTTTTGTCATTTTCTGCGATATGATTGTAAAATTCTGGTGCAATTGCGAGGTGACTGAAATAATCAATTGTTTTTCTTAACAAATTTCCGCCATAAATTTCATTTGCAGCAATTTTTGACATCACAAAATCAGCCTGACTTAATTCAACACCTTGACTGTTAATTCGAATAAAAATTTCGGTAACTTTTTCAATATCTAAATCACCGCTTAATTCGATTAAACCAATTTGTTTTTTAGGTATATTTATCAAATCTTGAAATACTGTTTGAATTTTGATTTTATCGGTATCTGGGTTTTGTTCTAAATAATTATCTACAATATCAAATAAATTACCATTAAAAACAGTCGCAATATCATCAACCCACTTTCTATCTTTTTCTATTGCAGGTGTAAGTGTCTCAAATTTTTCTTCAAGAGGGTTAAAAGCAATTTTTATCCTAATTTTCTTGTAATTTTTATCCACAACCTGCTGACCAATTAGTGCTGCTGTCAGTGCTGTAACTCTTTGTTGTCCGTCGATTAAAATCTTTTTTCCTTCTGATAAGCTACCATCTTTCAATTTTATATTTGGATTTTTCCATGCAATAATGTATCCAATAGGGTATCCTTGGTATAAACTATCCATCAAATCTCTGACTTTTTTAGAACTCCAAACTAAAGGTCTTTGAATTTCAGGAATTGCAATTTCTCCTGATTTCACCCAAGTAACTAAAGTTTCAATTAATGGCTGATTTACTGAATATTTTTGTGAACTCATCTTCTTGTTTTTCT
>DAOVUO010000132.1 GCA_030632545.1 Bacteroidales bacterium | reverse complement strand
TAGCTTAAGGTCCTAACTTAAGCGAAATAGAAAAAATTAGCATAGGTTCGAGTCTTAACCCAAGCGAAATAGAAAATTTTCGAATAGGTTCATGTCCTAACCCAAGCGAAATAGAAAAAATTCGAATAGGTTCATGTCCTAACCCAAGCGAAATAGAAAATTTTCGCATAGGTTCAGGTTCTAACCCAAGCAAAATAGAAAATTTTCGTACTGTTTTGATTTATTATTTATTAATTGCTATTTATTATTTGGCTATCGCAAGAGTTTTAGATTGACGATTTTTGATTGACGATTGACGATTGGGCTATCGCAAGAGTTTTGACAGTCTAAGACCTGCTAGCGTGCTTGCACCTAGTAGCGTCTGGGGAAAATTGACGATTGACGATTGCTAATTGACAATTGATAATTGGTAATTGACAATTGACAGGTAAAATTCAAATCAAAAAAAGTGCAATATTATTTTAGGAATTAATACTCCAAGTGCTACATAAATTGCACCTCTACCCCAAAAACCTTTTCTACCACGCACCATTACAAGCGAGCTTAGTGCAAAAAAGATTAAAGAAGCTGCAAAAAAATCGGAAAACCACATCCACCAAACATGTGGATTATAATGCAGATAGTTTATATCGTAGAAGAACCCACGTTTTTTTAATAATTCTACATCAGCATTATTTGTTAGTAAATCTATTAGCACCGACGAACCACCACTAAGATATATTTTTAGTCGATTGCCAGCTAAAAAGGCATGTGTTTTATAATTGTCAATCTCATTAATTTCTGTCAGAAATAAATTAATATATATACTTGTTGAATCTCGCTGAGCAAAATTATAATTTGTTTCATAAAAATTGGATTTAACAACGTAATTAGGATCCCAATCATTTAAATGATTTAAGGCTATACCCGAAACTCCAAAAATTAGCGAAGATGCAAAAAAGAAAAATCCTAAATCTCGGTGCAGAATTCTTGCCCATTTACGTATATGTTTCATTTGCATTTCGAAAAATTTTATATCTAATAAAAAACCATAAATCTGCAAACATAGTTACAAGAGCATCTCATTCAGCATCTCAGTTCTTACATGATTCATTTAATTAAGTGAATCCAAACCATGAGCTAATTAACTGTTTGTAAGCACAATTCTGTTGGGGCTTGCGGATATAATAAAAAAATAATCGTATTCATTTAAAATGAAATACGATTATTAATCACAATGATAAGTTTAATTCTCTTATTCTTCTAATTTCTTTTGCTCAACAATTTCGTGCGAAACGTATTTTACTGAGTAAAAAGATAAATGCTCTACTCCAGCCGTTTTCATAGAGTCTCTATAAAATTCAACTTGATGTTTAGTTGCTTCCATCTCATCGTCAGTTTTTACCCCTTCTTTATGAGAATTCATGCAATCTTCTTCCATTTGTAGGCATGTAGCTTCATCAATTCGTTTTTCTTCAACAATACCAGCTAAAATAATTTCGCTACCAACAACTTCTTCATCAATTCTCTCTTCGGCATAGGCATGCAAACTTGCACCATCACCAACTAAAAGTAATTTTTTTCCACCATGTTTACACACATGATCAACAATACCTTTAATCTTAACTTCTTTACCTACAAAACTTGCAGCAGCCTTCTCAAAATCAACAACAGCTATCTCCTCTATATCTGTAGCCTCTGTTGCTTCAGTTGCCTGCTCAGCATTTTCACCAGTTTTCTTAGTATTTTCGCTGCATGCAGTAAAAAGTATTGCTACTATGGCAATAAAAACAATTTTTTTCATAACTAAAATTTAGAATTAAAGACCCAAAAGTAATCTATTTTTGTAGAATGTATTATTGATATTTATCAATTTGAACTATATTTTATACACTATTCCTCCTGAACTATCAAATTTTGCACCTGTTACAAGCGAATATGTATTTATTTTATTTTGATAGCGTAATACTCCAAGAAAAGCAAATATCAAAGCTTCTTTAAAATCAATAATTTCTTTAGAAGGAACAATTATTTCTGGTTCACATTTCGCCTTTAGCAATTCAATAAAATAGTTATTATAAGCACCGCCACCAGTTACTAGCACATTTTTTTTAGTTAGTTTATTAATTTCGTTTGCTAGTTGTGAACTAATATGCTCATAATAGCTCGCAAGTTTGTTTTCAACCGAAATTGAACTTTTTCCCATGATAGGAAAAACTTCCTGCTCAACCCATTCACGTGCCAATGATTTTGGGGCTTTTTGCTGATAGAACTCAAGTGAATTAAGCTGATTAACTAAATCTAAATTCAGTTTCCCGCTTTTTCCAATTGCTCCGCTGTCATCATAAGCAAAACCTAGTTTACTAGCTAAATTATTTAGCACAAAATTGAAAGCCCCTAAATCATAAGCTATTTTGCGTCCATTACTTTCAACAGATAAATTTGCAAATCCACCTAGATTTAGACAAATATCGTACTCAGAGAAAAGCAAAGCATCGCCAATGGGCACTAATGGAGCACCTTGTCCGCCCAAAGCCACATCCAAGCTTCTAAAATCTGCAACGGTATTTATTCCATTAATACTAGCTATTTCAGCAGCATTTCCTATTTGAAACGTAAATTTATTTTTGGGTTGATGAAAAATAGTATGACCATGCGATGCAATAAGTTGGGGAGTAATACCTGATTTAGAAATAAACTCTTTTGCCATCATACCTATAAAACGACCATATTCATTATGAAAAAGTAAAAAGCTATCTGCCATTAATTTATGTGCATATTCTAAGTTATCAGCTATTTCTCTTGGATATTCTATTGTTTGCGCTGCTAAAATTTCGAATGTCCAAACGGAGTTTTCTTCTCTGAATTTACATATTGCTAAGTCCAAACCATCTAATGATGTTCCCGACATTATTCCTAAAGTTATACATTCATTTTTACTCATTATTGGACTTTTTATTAGCTAGTTATAATATATAATCGAAGTAAAATATTTATCAATTTATTAGATAACAATACATCTATTTATGCACATTATTGTAAAAATAAAAAAAATATCTAACTTTAAAGAGTTAAATTTATTAAACTATGAGTAGAGCAAGTTTTCAAACAATACAGGACAAATCAATATATTCTATTGATTACAGTCAGTTAGAAGCAGAGGAGGATTTTACGCAAGCTATTAAAGAAACTAATAAGTTTAGAGAGGAAAATTTAAAAGAAGAGCATAAGGGTAAATTACTTATGCTTGTAGATTTTTCGGGGAGTTATGTTTATGGAAATATTTACAAACTATTAAAAAGTGCATCGGAAAAAACACTTCCATATTTATATAAACAAGCAACCTTTGGTATAAAAGGTGGAAAGAAAGTGTTTCTAAATGTATACAATAAAATCTCAAACAAACCTATTAGAGCATTTGATACAAAAGAACAGGCTATAGAATGGTTATTAAAGTAATAAAATCATTTAACTTGCTGTGACAAAGAGTCAATGTAAGTTAATGCATATTCAATATATGTATCTTTATTTGCGTCTATATCTGATTTGGTGATATTCATAGGAATATCTGGAGGTACTCCTAGTTCAACATTAAATTTATTTGCTGTAAAAGTTTGGGTAGTAGAAAAACGTGCTATCCAACCATTTGGCAATTCGTAGGAAATTGGTAAACCGCCACCGCCACCAGTTGTATCTCCAATTATTGTGATATGCGGAAAGCTTTTTAGTCTGGTTGCTAAATCATTTGCAGCACTATAGCACATGCGATTTGTTAATAAAACTATAGGCTTTGTGAAATTTGTAGCACTATCTGGTGTAGCCGAAAATGCAAAATAGTCACTAAAATCAGTATGTGCTTTTCCATCCTTATATCTTCGTAAAAATGTAATTCTTTCTTTATCAGCAAATTTGCTTGTAAGTAGAGTCACATTGCTCACATATCCACCGCCATTTCCTCTAATATCAAAAATAAGTCCTTTGGCATCTTTAAAGTCTTCCAACAAATAATCGAGCTTATCTTCTGATATAATATATCCAAAACTACCATAATAAATATAAGCTATACTATCAATCAATGTATTATACATAGGTCCAGTAATTCTATAATTATCGCCTAAATAATATCGCTCTACAATATCAAAATTAAAATTTACTGGATAATCCAAATACCAATTCCAATTGCGCGAAACATCATAAGGTGAGCTTAAGTTTACATGGCCATCTCGTAGTTCGAATAGCATACCTGATAAGACATTAAATAGCTCTTCGTCGGTCATATCAGCATTTATTAGCGATTGATTATCAGCATAAACTTTATCCCAATCAATTGATTTTAAGGCAAAAAAAGTATATTTCTCATCTATTACTTTCCACAGCTCGTCAAAATTACTTTGCGGTGTATTTTCAGGTTCGGCATCTATAAAAAGAACTTCGCAGGAACTAAATAAAAAAACACTGAGTATTGAATATATAATTAATTTCATCTGATTGATTTATAGATTAAAAAACAAAGTCATGCCAAAGGAATGAAAAGCTGCGTATCTCACATAATCGGATTTAATTTTATGAAACTGCCAATCGTAAAATAATGCCCACTGATTTCCATTATACATTTTATGCTGTATCTTTCCTTCAAATTCAAAACTAGGAAGCCCAGTTAGTATGGCAAAATCAAAACTTTTCATAACTTGTTGAAACATATTATCGGCCAAAATACTAAAGCCAAAAGGTGCAGGATAAGAGAAAGAAGGCTCCATATAAAAATTCATAATTCCTAAACGAGACATTGTAGATAAATCAAAACTTTTCTTTAAAAACTTAAATTCTTTAGTCAATTGAGCAGCCGCATCTATACCAAAAATAACATCATAACTAATTGAATTATTTGAAAAATCGCTTTGTAATCGCGATACAACTCTGTTATGAGAATATCCACCCCATTTTAAATTTGCTCCTAATATGGTTTTATTGGTATTCTTTAATAATCCATAATCTAATTGTCCAAAATAAACTAAATAGCTACCACTCATTTCGGAATTAATATTAATTGCACCTCCCGCATGATTTTCAATATTCACTTCCTGAGTAAATGTTTCTCCCTCACGGTAATAGCCTAAATTAAATCCCATTCCTGCTCCAAAGTAAATCAATGGCGTTTGACGATGATCACGTGTATCAATCAAATCGCCACTTAAACTTATAAAAAGATAATTGGGATGATATGTAGTAGAATCTACTTGTGAAACCATCTGAAACGGAAGAACTAGAAATAATAGTATAATTGAATATTTCATGTGCTTATAATTTGTTTTAATGTTTAATATTTGTTTTACATTTTAATTATTCTCTTGTGTGTCTCAATTATACTTGTTCTCTTTTACAAATTGTATTCAAGTTATGCCTACAGATTAAAATTATGTGTTGTTAGCTTGTGATGCAATTACTAAAAGTCTTTCGGATAATATCTCAAACATTGGCTGTTTCATATTTACTTTTTCTGTAATTGATAATAAAAATATAGTTAACTTATTCAATTGATTATTCAAATTTACTAACTTTGAGCAAATAAAATACCCAAATACATAATAATGGTAAAAAAAATAGATTTTTTAGTATTAGGGAGTGGTTTAGCTGGACTAAGTTTTGCCCTTAAAGTAGCAGAAAATGCAAAAGTTGCTGTAATTAGTAAAACTATTTTAAACGAAACAAACACCAGATATGCTCAAGGGGGGATAGCAGCGGTTACATACCAACCCGATAGTTACAAAAAACATATTGAGGATACTTTAATAGCTGGAGATGGTTTATGCAAAATAGAAATTGTTGAAATGGTTGTTTCTAATGCACCAGAACAAATTCAGAAATTAATTGAATGGGGAACTGAATTTGATAAAAAATCAGATGGTGAATTTGATTTAGCCAAAGAAGGTGGGCATTCTATGCACAGAATATTGCATCATCAAGACAATACAGGTGTTGAAATTCAGCGTGCATTATACGAAAAAGTGAGAAATCACAAAAATATTGATATTTACGAAAATCATTTTGCGCTCGACTTAATCACGCAGCATCATCTTGGCTTTACGGTGTCTAGGCATGATGCTGATATTGAATGTTATGGTGCTTATGTTTTGGATGTTCATAAAAATGAAATAACTACATTTTTATCAAGAATTACATTTTTAGCTACTGGTGGAATTGGAAATATTTATCAAACAACCACAAATCCAACTATTGCAACTGGCGATGGTATTGCAATGGTTTATAGAGCAGAAGGAATAATTGAGCACATGGAGTTTGTGCAATTTCATCCTACAGCTCTTTTTGAATCTGACGAAAGACCTTCGTTTTTAATCACAGAGGCAATTAGAGGTTTTGGTGGTATTTTAAAAACACCCAATGGCAAGGAATTTATGCAAAAATATGACAAACGTGGTTCACTTGCACCTCGTGATATTGTTGCTCGTGCTATTGATACTGAAATGAAACAGCATGCTTATGACCATGTATGCATTGATCTTAGTCATACAAATCACGAGGAGCTAAAAAAACATTTTCCTAATATTTACAAAAAATGCTTGAGTTTAGGTATTGATATAACAAAAAATATGATTCCAGTAATCCCTGCCGCTCATTACCTATGTGGAGGAATAAAAGTAGATACAAACGGACAGTCAACTATAAATCGCCTATTAGTTTCTGGCGAAAGTGCATCAACAGGATTGCATGGTGCTAATCGTTTGGCATCAAATTCATTACTAGAAGCAATTGTATATGCAGATAATGCAGCTAGATTTTCCTTAAAGAATTATAATGACTATAAATATCAGGAAGATATTCCTAATTGGAATGATGAAGGTACATCGCATGCCGAGGAATTAGTGCTAATTA
>DAOVUO010000515.1 GCA_030632545.1 Bacteroidales bacterium | reverse complement strand
TGTTTTTTCGGAAAGTTCGTAATCGCCCGAAAACATGAAATGAAGCGGAAGAGCATCATTGTACGATTCGCTACTAGGCGTGTATTCAAATGATTCTAATATTGAATCTTTTAATGTTTGAATAATATTTCCAGTACTACTTTCACCAGCCAAATATTCGTCAAAATTTACTCCATTAAAAGCATAAGAACCATTAACTATAATATTACTGGGGTTTATTTTCCACTTAATATAGCCAATATTGCGAATGGAGGCATTAAGTGTTAATACATCTGTGTATTTATATTGAATGCCTAAGTCGATGGAAAAACCATTGTTTTTAGGCAACAGCAAATTCATTACAGTAAGCTGACTATTGTCTATTGTTGCATTAGGAATACCACCAACAGTATTTGGTAATTGAACGTTTAAAAAACCAGCAGTATTTATCTGCGAATTAACCAATGCCATTAAACTAATTGGATAGGCACTTGTTAATAATGAAAGATTGCGATTGTTGTTACTTAAGTTTGTTATTCCTTTTAAGTAGGATAATCTTATGCCTGCTCTTAATTTTTTATTTATAGGTTTTGATACACTAAGGGAAATATTATTATAACTTTGAATATTAACTCCAAGTGCCGCAAAATCTAAATTTACTGGTACATTTGCAGTTGTATTCCAGTTTCCGCTTATAATTTGAAGTATATCTTTTGGAAAACTAATCCCAGCAATAGTTTTATGACCATAATTAAACATAAAATACATATCTGCGAATTTGTAGCCAATATTTAAAATATCGGTTTCAAATGATAATCGAATATGATTATTTAAACTTAAGTTTTTAGTTAATTCATCAAGATTAATATGGATTGAATCACTTGTTCTATCAAATAACTGATTGTAATTAAACGCACTATTGTCATAAGAAAAACGGAAATTGCTTAGTACAGGCAATCCTATAAATAATTTACAATCGGGTTGATATGCAGGATTCAGCTTTACGGCTTGAGCCTGATTTGTAAATTGGTATAAAACATTCTCCTGTGCTTTTACTGAGAATGAAAGTATTATAAGTAAAAGATTTATATAGAGTGTTTTTTTCAACATTTTGGCCTCAAATTAATTGTTTAATGAAGACGTTGATAATTCTTCCATTTCAAAAATTGCGCCTAGATTAGCTTTCAGGCTGTAATCGCTATAGAATTTAACGTTTTGGGGTGGGCTAGCATCAGAATTTGTGGTGTGAACCATAGCTTTATTTAATAAATATCGAGTGCTTTTAATTCGTTCCAGTTTTTCACTATCAATTTCTACTATAGTTGTTTCGCTTAGGCTTGGGTCTGTTTTTCCATCGTTGTCCATATCCTCTCCTCCTTGTAGTGTAAATGGCTTATCAAACATAGAGTCGAGTAGAATTCTGTTTTCATCAATAAAATATATCTGAGCATCTACTTCAATAGGAAATGAATTAATAAAATCGAGTGCAAAGCTCATTTTTTTAATCTTTTGTGTGGCAGGATCATAAAAATCCGTAAATTGAAAATCTAATGTATCCTGAATGACCAAAAATGAGGCATAACCGTAAAGCGGAAGCTCAATTTGAACATCAACTTTATATTTGCTTGTATCTACAATAAAATTATATTGAGCATTATTCAAATTACTTGTGGCTTGTACGCTAAAATCAATTTGAGTTGGTAATGCTTCTAGTACATTAAATAAATTAGTATTTTCGGGTGTTAAAACAAGGCTATCTTTAATATTTTGACCAACTTGTTGGAGTGTTGGAAATTTAATTGTAAGCGGATTTGCCTGTAAAGGAAATGCGCTTCCATCTACAGTCATTGTTCCATCTTCTCTTGTTGCTGCATCAAATTTATCGAACCAAATGCTTATAGGAAAACCGAAACTATTTTCGAATAGAAGTTTAAGTTTTGGTGTTTCAAAGTGAAATGAGCCATCGAGCAATTTCTCAAAAAATGGTAAAGAAATGCTTTGCTCTGCAATATTTATGTTTTGTTGACCTAAATAGCCATAAATTATGGAATAGTCTAAATTAGCAAGCTTAATTGAATAATTTACAATTTCGGCATTATTTGGTATTATTGTCGCACTAGGTTTTATAGTTGCCTTAATCTGAATTTCAATTATATTTGAATCGTTTCTAAAAATTGGACTTAATTTGTAATCTACTAATTGTGCAGAATTATTAAACCCATTTATTGTAGTGGTTTTGGTGTAGATTACACCTGATTTAGTTAGTTGAGGTATTGTAATTTGAATATCACCAGAAAGGGAATACATTGATGTAACATCTAGCAAAATATCAGCATTTTCAATTAGTGCAGAGTCAATTCTAGCATTACTTCCGTTTTGGAAATTAAGGTTCATTAATATTGTTTGTGTAAGCACTAAATCGTTAGGAATAAGACTTAAATCTAGGTCGAATCCACT
>DAOVUO010000459.1 GCA_030632545.1 Bacteroidales bacterium | reverse complement strand
TTACACCAGCAAATTTGCCCAAATCCCAACGAGGAATTTTACATACTACATAATCCATAGCTGGTTCAAAAAAGGCAGTGGTAGTTTTAGTTACCGAATTTTTAAGCTCGTGCAATCCATAACCTAAAGCTAGTTTTGCAGCCACAAATGCTAGTGGATAACCAGTTGCTTTACTTGCCAAAGCACTAGAGCGTGATAATCGGGCGTTTACTTCAATTACTTGATAGTTCTCAGAATTTGGATCTAAAGCAAACTGAACATTACACTCGCCAATAATTCCAACCGCACGAATTATTTTAATGGAAATCTCTCTTAATTTATGATATTCGGAATTACTTAATGTTTGTGAAGGAGCAACAACAATGCTTTCGCCAGTATGAATACCAAGTGGGTCAAAATTTTCCATATTACAAACCGTAATACAGTTATCATATTTATCACGAACCACCTCGTACTCTACTTCTTTCCATCCTTTAAGCGACTTTTCGACTAAAACCTGAGACGAATAAGAGAAAGCATTTTCTGCTAATTTAGCAAGCTCCATTTTATTATAGCAAAAGCCGCTACCTTGTCCACCTAAAGTAAATGCTGCACGTAATATTACAGGATAACCAATTGTTTCAACCGCTTGTAAAACTTCCTCAATACTTGTAGCAGCAATACTTTCGGCAGTACTTACATTAATTGAGCGTAAACGATTGGCGAATAACTCTCTGTCTTCTGTCTCAATAATTGCATCAACAGGCGTACCTAGTACTTTTACGCTGTATTTTTTTAATATACCAGAATTATATAGCTCAGTACCTACATTCAGAGCTGTTTGTCCGCCAAAAGAAAGCAATATTCCATCTGGCATCTCTTTAGCAATTATCTTCTCTACAAAATATGCTGTTACAGGCAAAAAGTATATTTTGTCGGCAATATCTTCGGATGTTTGAACGGTGGCAATATTTGGATTAATTAAAACAGTTTCAATACCCTCTTCTTTTAAAGCTTTTAATGCCTGCGAGCCCGAATAATCAAATTCTCCCGCTTCACCAATTTTTAATGCCCCCGAACCTATTAATAGTATCTTTTTCATCTGTTTATATTTTTTTGTCTAAAGATTCAACTTCCCATATTCCACACGATGGAATGTCTTAAGGGACGATTCCATGTGTTAACGGTATCAAAACTTTAGACACTTCTAACTTTTAACTTTCAACTTTTAACTTCTTCTTCCCATATTCCACACGATGGAATGTCTTAAGGGACGATTCCATGTGTTAGCGGTATCAAAACTTTAGACACTTCTAACTTCTAACTTTCAACTTCCCACTTTCAACTTCTTACCTTCCCACTTCTTCTTATACTCCACAATCTTATCAATAAACTCATCAAACAAAAACTCCGTATCAGTTGGACCACTGGATGCTTCTGGATGAAATTGTGTTGAAAAAAAAGGCTTACTCACATGAGAAAAGCCTTCGTTAGTATCATCGTTTAAATTTGTGAAATACGGCTTCCAATCTTTGTTTAAGGAATTATTATCAACGGCAAATCCATGATTTTGCGATGTTATATAGGCTCTATTTGTGTTTACATGTAAAACGGGCTGATTGTGGCTTCTATGTCCGTATTTAAGTTTATAAGTATTTGCATCGGCAGCCAATGCCATTAGCTGATTGCCCAAACATATACCAAATATTGGATTATCCTTTTGATAAGCTTTCGTAATATTTTCAACCGTTATTTGACATTGCTTTGGGTCGCCTGGGCCATTGGAGATAAACAAAGCATCATAATTTTCCTGCGAAATATCATAATCCCAAGGAACTCTGATAACTGTAGTATCACGCTTAAGCAAATGGCGAATAATATTATTTTTTACCCCACAATCAATTAGCAAAATGCGATGTTGGCCATTTCCATATATTTGCTTTTCGTTTACACTAACTTTCGCTACTAGGTTTTCCTTGTTCGGATTGTGCCATTCAACTTCCTCTTTGTAAATGATTTTTGCAAGCATAGCACCTTTTTCACGCAATATTTTTGTTAATCTACGTGTATCTAATCCATAAATTCCGGGCACTTTATTTTCTTCCATCCAGTCGTGCAAACTTTTTTGCGCATTCCAATGGCTAAATTTTTCCGAATAATCTGAGATAACTAATCCTGAAACCTGAATTTTGTCCGATTCGTAAAATTGTAGCATTTCGTCCTGCTCGCCAAAAGGTGGAACGCCATAATTACCAATTAGAGGATAGCTTGCCACTAAAATTTGTCCATGATAAGAAGGATCGGTCAAACTTTCGGGGTAGCCAGTCATGGCAGTATTAAACACAAGCTCGCCAGACACAGAGCATTCAGCCCCAAAAGAATAGCCAGTAAATTCTGAACCATCCTGGAGTATTAATTTTACTGATTGATGCATTAAATAAGTTTTACAGATTGTAATTGAACTGCAAAATAAAGAAATTTTTCTCTATTTTTGACAGGTTTTATGTATTCTTTCAAATTAATTAATCATGAGTCAAACTACTGATAAACAAATATATTTTCATGTTGGTTTAGGAAAAACGGCAAGCACTTATTTACAACATAAAGTATTTCCGTTTTTTAAAAATATACACTTTATTCACAGAAAGCATGACTATAGTAGAGCTGTGGAAACTATTGCCAAGGCTAAGTTTGAGCGTTATTTAATTTCTCGTGAGTTTGATCAGCAATTGGAGCGTGAAGTAAGGAAATTTGCAGTGCATTACCCTGATACAACTGCTATTATTGTGTTTCGTAGACAAGATGCGTGGATTGCTTCTCAATACCGACGATTTGTAAAAAATGGTCATACCCTTCCGTTTAGTGAATTTATTGATTTACAGAATGACAAAGGAAAGTTCAAGCAAATTGATTTAAATTTTTCGCATAAACTTGAAGTACTTGAAAAATACTTTACTAAAAAACCGCTTGTTTTGTTTTAT
>DAOVUO010000227.1 GCA_030632545.1 Bacteroidales bacterium | reverse complement strand
TGTATTTGCGCTACTTTATGTGGAATTTTGTTGGAAGGCAGAACGACAACCAAGGGCATGGTGGGCTTACCAAAGGAAATTGGATTTCGGGGTTTAAATTTACAGATGGCTTACGGCTAGGGAATCAAAACTATTTGCCCGATGAGGCTAAAAATGCCCCTTCGCGCAATACGTATTTTATGCTGCCTCTTATTCTTGGATTGCTCGGCTTTTTCTTTTATTCGTTTACTGCCAAACAAGATAATTGGCTTGTAATTTTACTTTTTTTATTCACAGGATTAGCAATTGTATTTTATGTAAATCAACCACCTTATCAACCACGTGAGCGTGATTATAGTTATGTGGGGTCGTTTTACGCATTCTCTATTTGGATAGGACTAAGTGTGCTCTCGGTGTACGAAAGTTTTAAGCATAAAATACCACAAAAAATATTAGCAATTGGATTAAGTGTTTTATTCACAGGACTTGTTCCAGGTGTTATGGCTGCTCAAAACTGGGACGACCACGACCGTTCTAATCGTTATTCGGTAAGAGATTTAGCTGCAAATTACTTAAATTCATGTGCGCCTAATGCTATTTTGTTTACCTATGGCGATAATGATACATTCCCACTTTGGTATGTTCAAGAGGTTGAGGGAATTCGTACTGATGTCAGGGTAGTAAATCTTAGTTTGCTTTCTACAGATTGGTATGTTGAGCAAATGCAAAAAAAGGCTTATCTCTCTGATCCTGTACCATTCTCTTTACAGTATAATCAATATGTAAATGGAACACGTGATTATATACCTGTTTATGAGAATAAAGCGGTAGTAAACGAAATGCTTTTTGAGTCAAGTGTTGTAAAATCAGACGAAGATTATAGTGTATTAGTTAATGATTTGGTAGATTTATTAGAAAAATCTGATTTTGCTAAACTTTACCCTGCTGATTTAGCTAGTATCAAACAGCAGGCTTCCAATTTTAATCCTTCTACTTATGCGGCTTTATTAAAAGGCTTGAATCGTCCAGAAAATATTCAGAAGACTAATCTTAATGTAGAGGTACTTAATACTTTGGAAGCTAGAGTTTCTTTATTTAATGAGAATATGAGTAATAATCATGTTCAAGTATCTGAAGTAATGAAATTTGTAGGAAATAACGATCAATCTACTAGAATACAAACTCAGGCCTCGGAATGGCTAGATTATATACCTACAAAAAAGTTTAAGATAAAAGTTGATAAAGAAAAAGTGTTAGCTAATGGCATAGTTCCCCAAGAGGATAAGGATAAAATTGTAGACGAAATTGTTTGGGAAATGCCTAATCGCTATTTACTTAAGAACTTGCTCATGGTTCTTGATTTAGTTGGAAATGCTAATTGGGAACGTCCTATTTATTTTGCTCTTAGTATTGGTGATGAAAATTACCTTGGTTTAGGTGATTATTTGCGACACGAAGGTTTTGCTTATCGACTAGTGCCAATCAAATATACGTCTGAAAATGGAGAAATGGCTAGTGTGAATACTAATTTGCTTTACAATAGAATAATGAATCAATTTAAGTGGGGAAATATTAGCTCACCCGATTTTTATATTGATGAGCAAAATAGCCGTACATTACGTATTCTTAATCCTCGCGAAATATTTAATCGTCTAACAAAGGAATTAATTGCTGAGAATAAAAAAGATTCTGCAATTGCTGTGCTCGACCAACTAAATAAAGTACTTCCGCATGAGCAAATAGCTTATAATTATTCTAGTTTACCAACTGTAGAGCATTATTATACACTTGGCGAAAGCAAAAAGGCTGATGATATGCTAATTAAATTAAGCCAGCGTTATGGGCAATGGATGCGCTATTATTTGAGTTTAAGTCCTGATTTTTCAACTATTGTTGATGTGGATAAAATGCTAGCTGTTATGCGTATGTACGAAATAGCCAATGCAAATAGTAAAGGGATTTTGGGTGCAGAACTTGGATTAGATGCACAAGTAGCCATGGAGAAGCATTTTAGTTACTTACAACGGTTTTCATCGGGCGATGAACTTGCTTTTGGCCAAGCATATGAGAATATGAGTCAATCGCAGCGCAGAACCACAGCAATATACATGCAGCTTATGGATTATGTTTCGCAAAGTGCAAAAGAATAATATGGAATTGGTAATTGTAGTTTTTAAACAAAAAAATAAGCACTTAGTGCTTATTTTTTTGTTTTGTATGTTCAATTTTTAAAAGCGGGTTACCATTTTATTAGTGCAGATGCCCATGTAAATCCAGAACCAAAAGCAGCTAATACATATACTTGACCTTCTTTAATTCTACCTTCAGCCCATAATTCACTTAGCAAAATAGGAATTGTTGCAGCTGTAGTATTTCCATATTTTTGTATATTATTAAAAATCTGATCATCTCTCAATTTTAATGTTCTCTGAGCAAATTGAGAAATACGCAAATTAGCCTGATGTGGCAAAAACATATCTAAATCATCAAGACTTAAATTATTAGCATTAAGCTCTTCCATTACTGCCTGAGGGAAACGAACAACTGCATTTTTAAATACAAGCTGTCCATCCATATAGCCAAAAATATTATCATAATCCTTTTCTATTCCGTCATAGATAAATTTGGTTTTACCAGTTCCAGGAGTTTTCATATAAAGTTTTTCGGCAAACTCTCCTTGTGAATGAAGATGGGTTGATAATATCCCTTTTCCTTCTTCTTCAGAAGCTTGAATGATAGCAGCACCAGCTCCATCACCAAATAAAGTAGCAGTTCCACGGCCTCGTGTGGTTAAATCTAATGCAGTACTCTGAGTTTCTGAACCAATTAGCAATACTGTTTTGTACATTCCTGTTTTGATATATTGATCAGCAATTGATAAACCATACATAAAACCAGAACATTGAGCTCTAACATCAATTGCTCCAACATGCCCAATACCCAATAACTTTTGAATTATAACACCAGGACCAGGAAAATAGTAATCGGGTGTCATTGTGGCAAATACAATTAAATCAATATCCTCTGGTTTTATTCCTGCTCTATCAATTGCCATTTTAGAAGCTTCAAAGCCCATTATCGCAGTCGACTGCTCATAAGGCTCTTTAATAAAACGTCTTTCCTTAATTCCAGTTCGTTCCTGAATCCACTTATCGCTTGTATCCATTAATTTCGAAAGGTCATCGTTTGTTACGATATTATCTGGAAGATAATGACCTACACCAATAATTTTTGCCTGTTTCATAATGTATCTTTATAAGTATTTATGTGTACTAATTGTAGTTCGAAAAATACAATTTTCTATTTGTATTGCCAAATATTGATTTAATACGTTAAATGAAATCTTCTGTATCCAAAAAAGCAGAATTAATCTAAAAATATTATTCTAAGTATGTGTATCCATATAAGCCAGAGCGATAATTGGATAAAAACTCTTTCCCTTCGTTGAGAGTTATGCTGCCTGATTTTACACTTTTAGAAACCCAAGATTCTACCGCTCTTACCATTTTTTTCGGACTATATTGAACATATTCCAATACTTCTGCTACAGTTTCGCCATCAATAACTTGATTTATTTCGTATCCATCATCTTTAGCTCTGAGGTGTACTACATTTGTATCGCCAAATAAATTATGTAAATCGCCAAGTATTTCCTGATAAGCACCTACTAAAAATACACCAATATAATATGCTTGATTTTCGCTCAGCGAATGTACTGGCAAAGAATATGAGAGATTTCGTGTACTTATAAAATTATCTATTTTACCATCTGAATCGCAAGTAATATCCTGAATTGTAGCTTGTCTATCAGGTTTTTCGTTTAACCTTTGAATGGGCATTATAGGAAATATTTGGTCAATAGCCCAAGCATCAGGAAGAGACTGAAACAATGAGAAATTACAAAAATATTTATCTGCCAATAGTTTTGATAGTTGTTTAAGCTCATCAGGAATGTGCTTTAAATTTGCCGACATGTGCTGAACATCACGAGCTACGCTCCAAAACAATCGTTCAACCTGAGCTCGTGATTTTAAATCAAAAATTCCTAAGCTAAATCTATCTAAAGCTTCTTCTCTTATTTGCTGAGCATCGTGCCACGTTTCAAGCATACGAGGCAAATTTAATGAACTCCACAATTCATATAACTGCTTCACTAAATCATGGTCGTCTTTAGCAAGCTCATTGTCAGGATTCCATTCGGGCAAACTTGTTGCGCCTAAAACATTAAACACAAGCATAGAATGATGTGCTGTAAGCGACCTGCCCCATTCTGTAATTATATTTGGATGATGAATTTTGTTTTTATTGGCAGCATCAACTAAAGTATAAACAGCATCATTTACATACTCTTGTATGCTATAATTAACACTACTTTCGGAATTTGCTGAACGGGTTCCATCGTAATCTACGCCAAGTCCACCACCAATATCAACATATTCAATCATAAAACCACTTTTCACTAATTGTACATAAAATTGTGATGCTTCACGCATAGCAGTTTTCATTCTACGAATATTGGTTATTTGGCTTCCAATATGAAAATGTATGAGCTTGAGACTAGCCTGCAATTTTTTTTCATTTAAAACATGAATTGCATCCATAAGGTCGCTTGAAGTAAGTCCAAATTTGCTTACATCACCACCCGATTCTTCCCATTTACCGCTTCCTGTACTCGAAAGTTTAATACGAATGCCAATATTGGGCTTAATATTAAGTCTTTCTGCAATTTTTATTATAAGGTGTAGCTCATTTATTTTTTCTACTACTAAAAAAATTTGTTTCCCCATTTTTTGAGCTAACAGAGCTAGTTCTATATAATCTTCGTCTTTATAACCATTGCAAATTATCACCGAATCGTTATCAGTATTAACGGCAATAACTGCGTGTAGTTCAGGCTTTGAGCCAGCTTCCAGTCCGATATTAAATTTCTTGCCAAAATTCACTATTTCTTCTACTACTGGGCGCATTTGATTTACCTTAATTGGATAAATAATGAAATTTTTAGCATTATAGCTATATTCCTTAGCAGCTTTTTTAAACGATTCAGACATTCGTTCAATCCTATGATCCAAAATATCAGGAAAGCGAATTAATACAGGAGGCGAAACATCTCTAAGCGAAAGTTCATCAATAAATTCTTTTATATCAATCTCAATATCATTTGCTTTTGGGGTAACAACAACATTTCCCTTTTTATTAATACGGAAATAGTCTTTTCCCCAACCATTTATATTATACAATTCGGCCGAATCATCGGTTTTCCATTTTCTTATCATGTTTACAATATAACTAATTATTACTACTTTGCGAAGTTAATTTTCAATTGATTATTAGTGACTTATCTCTTTTTTGATACTTATTAG
>DAOVUO010000240.1 GCA_030632545.1 Bacteroidales bacterium | reverse complement strand
TAATATCTAGTTTTATTCCAGGAATGATTGCACGATATTGGAGCAGCTATTCGGCATGTAGTTTTGGGGATCATTTCCAATCTTTAGGAACAAATACACTTTTAATTGAATCGGGAACATATCCATTTGAACAGAATAAGGAAACTCCTCGAAAAATGAATTTCCTGTTTTTATTAGGAAGCTTTGAACTTCTCACAACAAAACTACATCAGACTGAAAGCCTTGAAAGTTATTCTGAAATACCCGAAAACCGCAAAAATTTCTACGATTTAATTATTGACAATACTCGTATTAAAGTAAAAAATCAAATCATAAGCTGTGATATAGCTATTAATCGCGATGAAATAAATATACAAGAAGCTACTGACTTTAAAGTATTAGGCGAAATTGTTGACATTGGTGATTTATCTAACGAGTTTGCTTATGCACGCTATAATGCTGAAGGCATGGAAGCCCTTCCTGGTTTAATGCTTCCTGAAGTATACGAAAATGCAGAAGTGGATATTCCCAACTTTATGCTATCAAATTTCCGAAAAGGTTATTTATTCCTACCATTAAAAGATTTTAACAAAAATGAGAAGTATTCCAAAACGCAATTTAGAGTAGTTCCCGATGATTTTATTCCACCCTCTGTAATACGCCCAAAAATAACAGCCAATTTTTATATGCAAAAAGATGGACGAACAAAAGCAGTTGTGGTTAAAGGCGAATTAATGGAACTAAATTAATCTATTTCAACAATATAGGCAGAAAAGTTTTCAGTAATGCATTTGGGATAATAAATTGATTATCCTTTACTAGAATATTCGAAAAATTCTCAATAATTTTATTCACCCAAGGTTTTGTAGTAACAAAATCATCGTAACGGAAATAAGTATTTTCGGCATCTTTATAAATATCATAGCCAATTACTGTGGCAATTGTAATTTCGTCTTCGCCATGTAAACGAATTTTAAATTCCATTAAACGCTTTTCCGAATCAATATTCACATCAACAATATCAGCATAATCTTTAATAAAACTCTTGATATATGAGGCTACAATATATTCTCGTCCGATATTAAAAAGGTCTGTAAGCATAACTTGAGTTATTTACTATTTTTGATTGTGTTTAACTTTTTCAAAATCCAGCTTTAATTGTCCATCGCCCTGACTAAAAGATTTGCGGTGAAATGGCGACAAACCAATTTCTATTACTTTCTGCCGATGAGTTTTTGTTGGATATCCTTTGTTCTTATTCCAACCATAATCAGGATAATCTAAATGAATCTTTTTCATATAATCATCGCGATAAGTTTTTGCCAAAATGGAAGCTGCGGCAATGGATTGATAAATTGAATCGCCTTTAATAATACATTTATGCTTTATATTTTTGTATTTATTAAAATGATTGCCATCAATAAGCAATAGTTGGGGTTTAACATCTAGCTGCTCTACGGCAATATGCATAGCCAAAAACGAGGCATTTAAAATATTAATTTTATCAATTAATTCATTATCTACACTTCCAACTGCATAAGCCAATACATTCTCCTCAATATATTCACGCAAAATATAGCGATTCTTTTCGTTTATCTGTTTTGAATCGTTTAAAAGAGGATGATGAAAATCGGGCGATAATATAACTGCCGCAGCAAAAACAGGCCCTGCCAAACAGCCTCGTCCAGCCTCATCGCAACCAGCCTCAATAATCCCCTCTTTAAAAAATGAAAGTAATGCATTTTGCATAGCGCAAACTTAATAAAGAAATACTGAAATTGATTATTTATTATTGTTTAATAGCGACTTGAATTCGTTAAGTTTTAAGTTTCGAGTGCTAAGTTTAAAGTTAAAATGTGTGAATATCTAGCAGTTATGCTAAATAAATTTATTTTTGCAAATAATTATCATTCAAAGTCTTACAAATATTTAACTGCCCGCTCCGAACATCTGGAAACTATTGTACTTGAAAAATTATAATAATTCAACTTAAACTTTTCAACCTTTAACTTTTAACTTTTCTCTTTCAACTTTCAACTTCTCACTTCTCACTTCTTTCAACCACCTCCCATACTTTGTCAGCAGTTTTATCCCACGAAAAGGCTTCAAGTCGTTTTAAACCTTTTTGTATAAGCTCCTCTTGCAAATCAGGATTCTTAATCAAACGTCTCATTTCAAGTGCCACTTCGTTAGGACAAAATGGATTCACAAACAAAGCTGCATCCTTAGCCACTTCGTGAAAAACATCAATATTAGAAGCAATAATAGGCGTATGAGTTGCCATAGCTTCAAGTAGTGGAATCCCAAATCCTTCGTAAAAAGGTATAAACACCATTGCTGATGCAGCACTATAAACATCTATTAAATGCTCTAATTTTAATCTGCCTAAAAAAATCACCTCATTTTTATACTCCATAGTATTATAGACACTTAGCATTTGTTTATTCAAGTACATTTTCTCTCCTACTATCAAAAGTTTATGTTCAAAAGGATTATTTTTACGAAACACATCAAAAGCCTGAAGCAATGTAACAATGTTTTTACGTGGAGAGAGTGCTCCTACAAACAAAAAATATGATTGGTTATCGGAATATAACTTTCTAATTTTCAGAACACTTTTGTCCGTCATTTTAAACTGGGAATTACACCCATTATGAGCAACATTTATTTTTGCGCTATCAATATCATAATACCTAATTATTTCATTTTTCGAAAATTCAGAAACCGTAATTATTTCATTTGCTTCAGATGCATACTCTGGAAAAAACTTACGATAAAACTTCCTTGTAAGTTTTGGCACAAATTCGGGATGTGGCTCAAAGTTAATATCATGTATTACTGAAATACTCTTAATACCTTTAGCCAAAGGAATAAATCCATCCGGAGATAAAAAAACATCGGCCTTATGCTTTTTTAATACATACGGAATTGAATACTGAAACCAAATGTACCAAAGAAAAGGATGTCTTGCAGGTGGCGGAATTACAACAGGTGTAATACTTTTTGAGAATATAAAACTCTCATCATAAGGTCTATCAAATATGAAAATATATTCATGCTCAGGATGCTTTGCTACTATTCGCTCTAACACTTCATAAGTAAACCAACCAATACCTTCGAGTTTATCCTTTAACAGGAAACGCACATTTACTGCAATTTTCATTTTTTAAAGATACGAAAAAAATAGCCGTTAATCTTTAGAGACGCTTCCATGTCTTATTGACTATGGAAGGTCTTTTCAATTATTAAACGCTTCCATGTCATACAGACGATGGAAGGTTTAGTAATTATTTCATTTCTTCAGCTAGTTTCAATGCATTATAGGCATTAATAATTCCACCTGAAACACTTAATTCGCCAAAACGAACTTTTTCCTTTTTACTGCCCGGAAGAATTACTTTAAGTTTTTCTTGCTTACTTACCGATTTCATTAGAATATCTTTAATCTGAGTAGCCGTAAAATTAGGATAATACGACCATACAAGTGCAGCTACACCAGCAGCAACAGGTGAAGCCATACTTGTTCCACTATTTAATCCATATTTATTATCTAAAACAGAAGAATATACCTCATGTCCTGGTGCAAAAATATCCACATTTTTTTTTCCGTAGTTAGAAAAGCTTGCTGCCATTTTTTTATCACGACTAATAGCCGAAGCACCAACTGTTAACCAATTTACAGCTTTTCCGCCATCTAAATAAAGTGGATTAGGAAAATTATCCTTTTTATCTAAATCATTATTGTCATTTCCTGCAGCATGAATCATTAAAACACCCAAAGAATCGGCATACTTAACCGCTGCATCAACTAAATACTTTTCGGGTGAGTAGGATTTACCAAAACTCATGTTTATAATCTGTGCTCCATTATCCGCAGCATAGCGAATAGCCAAAGCCACATCTTTATCACGCTCATCACCATCAGGAACCGCACGCACAATCATTAATTTCACATTTTTTGCAATACCATTCATACCAGCCCCATTATCTCTAATTGCACCAGTTAATCCACCAACGTGAGTTCCATGTACAGCACCTTGTCCAGACACATCATTACTACCATAATAAAAACCGTCCATAATTTCAGGATTATCACCAATAATGCTATCACGTGGATTAAAATCTGTATTTATTCCATACTTAAGGGCTTTAGAAAAATGTTCAAGTGCCTCATCTATATCGGCTGTAGTAATTTTATTCTTTGCCACATATTTCTGAAAATCAATAGCCCCCTTAACATCCTCATCTTTTGACTTTAACGACTTAATATTTTCGGCATTTATAGTATCAAGCTTAAATTCCTTTTTTAATAATTCTATACTTACTTTATTGTACTCAACAAATCCCATTACATTTTGCAACTGATTTCTGTTATCTGTTACTTGCTTTTCGTAATCCTTTTTAATATTCTCAAACTCGTCAAATTCTTTTTTTTCTTTTGCAGATAAGCTCTCTACATCCACATCAACATACTTTTTGGAGTATTTTTTATACAAACGAGTAAGTTCCGATGTTTCTCTGGTTATATGTTCGCCTTTTGCATTACCCAAAAAACTCCAGCCATGAATATCATCAATGTATCCATTATTATCGTCGTCTATTCCATTACCAGCAATTTCGCCAGCATTTGTCCAAATATTATCTTTTAAATCCTCGTGCTCAATATCAGTTCCCGAATCTATTATAGCAACTATTACAGTTTTAGATTCTTTTCCTGCTAAAAGTTCGGCATAAGCTTTATTAGCACTTACACCCATTACTTTATTTTCCTTTAAATCCTGATTTTGCCAATCGTTTTCTTTTGATAATTGCTGTGCATTTACGTTTAGTGATAGTAAAGCAAATATGGCCAACAATAATATTAGTCCTTTATTATTCATTTAAAATTGTTTTAAGTATCCGCCAAAATTAATAAAAGCAATTGGTTGATAAAAACTTAAATGGGCAAATGAATAAATTAGGCGATGATAAAAAAACAAACTAAATTAGATGTTGATTCCAATAATCAAACTTTACTATGAAAATAAAGAGTTTACTGCTAAATAAATTAAATGAAATACTCGATTTGAAAATTGAGACCGCTAAAAAAGCAATTGAATCGGCCAAAGAATCGAGAGATAATGACACCAAAAGTAGTGCTGGCGATAAGTATGAAACTGGTAGAGCCATGATGCAAATGGAAATGGACAAAAGCGAGCTACAACTTAACCATGCTCTAAAT
>DAOVUO010000009.1 GCA_030632545.1 Bacteroidales bacterium | reverse complement strand
GTTATGGAGTTTGATGATATAGTCCAGTCTCCTATTAAATCAGTTGTTCCATCATCAGTAATGTAATTGCCTGCTATACCTGCAGAACCAACAATCCAATTAGAACCATCCCATTTGGGAACATCATTAATTGATAAAGCGGTTTGATTCATGCCTAAAACTTCTGTAAGGGTTGGTATGGCAACATTTAGTGCTGAATCGGCTATGAATGCATAAGGAACACTCGTAAGTTTTACAGTACCCATGTCAATAAATCCGTTGATAAACTCAGATTTTCCAAAATCAACTCGTGTTTGAATGTAATATATATTGTCTGACCAATCAATTGCGTCAAAGGAACTTGCCGAACCTGCTTCTGTTTGTATGCCAGAACTTCCTCCAATTTCAATTGTAAATAAACCAAATGCATTTGTTTGTGTATAATGCACTTCTTGCCAGGCTATTGTCCCAGAGGTACTCGCTTGTCGGACAGAAATTTCAACAACTATGTTTTGATCTGCTAAAGTTAATCCATTTTCATCGCGTGCGACTGCTTGATAATTAAATGTTTTTGGTACTTGCGCTATACTTAGTTGTGCAAATGCCATTATTACTAGAATTACTTTTAGTGTTTTCATGTGTTTAAATTTAGCTTCAAGCTTAAGTAATGTCAATATATGATACAAAAAATATTTTCAGTATTAGCTGTATTTATTCGCCAATAGTTGATGCTTATGGTTTTACTGTTTTATTAGCTTAATTGTTTCAAAAATAGCATTACTTTTTGTGCATGAAAAATTTAAGAAATATATTCCTCTCTGGAAATTGCTGAAATTAATTGTTCCATTTTCTAAAGCACCTATGGATAGGGTTTTTATTAATTTTCCAGTACCATTATATATGTATAATATATTTATATCTTTATTCTCTTTTTGAAAATAAATAATGTTATTTGTCGGATTAGGATATATTTTTATATGACTTATATTTTTTTCAATTACATTTTTGTAATTTAAGCTTGTACTTAATAAATCTTGTTGTGCTGATGCATTGCTCGCAATAAATATCTGACCTATTGAAGCTGTGAAACTGATGTTTTTTTCATTAGTTATGCTTCCTGAGTTAAATGATATTGGTGAGAGGCTTTGTGCAATAACAGAAAACTCAGAAATAATCAGAATGTATAATATGTAGACAAGTTTTTTCACTTTTATAATTATTGTTTTTTAAACTGTCCTTCAATTCTTCTATTTTGTGCTCTTCCAGCTGGGGTTTCGTTACTTTCAATTGGGCTTTCTGGTCCTTTACCCTCAGTTTCAACTCGATTAGGTTCAACGCCTTCTTTTACTAAATATGCCTTTACTGATTTTGCTCTATCAGATGAAAGTTTCAAATTGTATTTTTTTGAACCGTTACTGTCAGTATAACCTATAATTTTAATCATAAGCTCAGGGTCACGTTTCATTTTGTCAGAGAGTTTTTTTAGCTCAGGAAATGAAGATGCAAATAATCTGGAAGAGTTTGTACCAAATTTTATGTTTTTCATAATGAATGGCTTTTCCCACGATTCAGCATCTAGTTGATCTATTGAACCTTCAAGCTTTTTCAAGCGATTGTCTAAATCCGTAATTTTATCATCTTTTTCTTCACACATGCATGCTTCCAATTGAATTTCAAGTTTTTTAACTTTTGCTTCTATCAATGGATCTATTTGCGGCTTTTCGTCTTCTTCCGCTAATCTGAAAATTGTTGGTGGTGGCGTTTTGTTTTCTGTTTTCTTTATTAGAAATCCTAAAGATATTTCATGCGTTCCACTAGAATAGTTTACAATTCCTTGTGACGAAAATTCGTAACTATAATTTAGAACAATGTTTTTTGTTAGTGCTGCGCCAGTAGATATCACAAAATCGTTACCCTTTCTGTAACCAATAGCTACCCATAATCTATCGTCAAACTTTCCTAATACGCTAGCTTCGTAAAGCAATGGACTTTTTTCAGTACTTCTAACAACAACAATTGGCTCTATTTTCCATTTCTTTTTAATTTCCTGAAAATATGATATATGCGCAATATAATGTCTGCTTAATGTAAAAGTATTCTCAGGAATTTCTTCGTTGTATATTACTTTTGAGTTTAATGTTCGAGGTACTGAAACCCCAATATTTAAGCCTTTAAATTGAAACATTAAACCAGCACCTACATTAAATGTTGTTCCAATTAAAGCTTCCAAATCCTGTACGATTGGGTCAACTGTTTGAGAAATAGCTTGAGAGAAATTGTATTGATTTCTGTACAATTCGGCAGTTACTCCAAAATTTACTGACATATCAGCGCCTAATTTTTGGTGATAAGCTATATTGGGAAGAAAATAAAAATTTGAAAAATTACCTGTTTTTTCGTTATTGATTAAAAAGCCAAGTCCTAAATTTTTATTAGTAATTGGCATATTTACACTAATAAGCTGTTTTTGGGGTGCACCAGGTACACCTACCCAATTTTGTCGATAAGTTAAAAACAATTCAATATTTTCTGTATAACCTGCATACGCAGGTGATAAACTAAATTTATTGATTAAGTATTGATTGTCGTATGGCAATTGTTGTCCAAAAGCTTTACTAATCAATAATATATTTGCAAAAATTAAAATGTAAATTATTCTTTTCATAAGTAATTCTTACTTTAAAATATCAATATAGCCCATATTCCCTTTTCTATTCTTACTTCTAATAATGTAATAATAAGTTCCTGCATCCAGCAGATTACTATTATATGTTCCATCCCAATCATTTTGATAATCTGTTGAATGATAAATAATATCACCCCACAGATTGTAGATTGAGATTTCAACTTCAAATGCGTATTTATCTAAATCTATTATTTTAAATAAATCGTTTATCCCGTCACCATTGGGCGTTAGAATATCATTCCCAATTTGAATACTTGCCGAATCGCCACCTGCTAATGGCGAAACTGTAATTATTTGCTGTTTTTGATTACTACAGCCATTTGCATCCACTACTATAGCAAGATAGCTCCCCGATTCATTAACTGTGATAGATTGGCTTGTTGATGCACTAGGTGCCCACAAATAAACTGGATAATTTTCTATAACACTAATAGTAAGTGTGCCTCCTTCTAAAAAACTAGTATCATTTGTAAAATTAGTTCCGCCTCCTAAGTACGAAAAACTAATTGTAGGCGATGGATTAATTGTAATAGTTTGAGATGTAGAATCTGTTTCTATGATTCCGTTTGTGTTTGTAAAAGCTACTAGGCTTACAGTAACACTTCCTGTACTATTGTATTTATGAATTGGATGTTCTACTCTTGAGTCGCTACCATCGCCAAAATACCAATGAACAGTATTTATTGAATTTCCTGCAATAGTTTTACTTTCGTTTATAAAAAAAACAGAATCTCCCTCGCAAAGTCCCGAATTACTAATACTAAAAAATGCTTCAGGATCTGTATCTGCTCTTAACTGAGCTATACTTTTAGTGGGGCTGAAAGCAAGTAAATAAAGTAGTGTAATTAGAACAATGTTTTTCATTATGTTTTTAGTTTATAATATAAAGTTATGAATTTTTATAACTTTAAGTCTCTCTAAGTATGTACGTTGTGGGGTGTTTTGTTCTTCTATTTGCCCATTTATCAGTAAATTAAATTGGATTTTCCCCATCTAGGAAAGCGCAAATAACGTACCAAGAAAATATTTTTAGCCGATAATATTACGACTGAGTTTTTCAATTATATTCCATGTAATATTTTAATAATTTCATATTAGACATAATTTTTGCCTTTTTTCAAATATAAATTATCTCTTTTTTCAAATTTTGTAACCATACCTCCCATAATACTTTCGTGCGCACCCAAAATTAAAACTCCATCATCATTTAAAATTTGATGAAAAAAGTAAAAACTTTTATTTTGTAGTTCTTGATTAAAATAAATTAATAAGTTTCTACAGATAATTATATCAAAATTTGTTTCAAAAATATTTCCACCGTTTACTAAATCGTGTTTTTTAAAAATAGGTTTTTCTATTAGTCCTTTTTTCAATTTAATAATTCCTTTAAGCCAATCTACTGAAAAATATTTTTCGTAATGTTTTTTGCTCTGACGTTTATCCTTTAAGTCAAATACTTTATTGTAGTTATCTAAGTAGTCAGTAATTATTCTAAAACGGTAAATTCCTTTTTTTGCATCGTCAATTACAAGTGTATTTATATCAGAACCATAAATTTCTGCTTTATCAATTAGTCCTAATTCATTCAACAAAATTATCATTGAATACACCTCTTGCCCCGAAGACATTCCAACGTGCCATATTTTTATAGAGTCTTTATTTGTAAATCGAGGGAGAATATCATTTTTAATAACTATCCATAACTCAGGATCTCTAAAAAGTTCTGTTGTGTTTACTGTAATTTCACGTACAATTTCTTCTAGGAAATCTCGTGATTGGTGCAGTTTTACTATTAGTTGGTCAGTTGATAATTTATAATCAGCAAGAATTTTTTCAATTCTTCTGGAAAATGATTTTATCGAATAATCAGTAAAATCATAGCCTGAAATATCCTTAATTGCAGTACTTAATTTGTTTATTTCTTCAACTTTTATTTCCATAGCGTTCTTTCTTGCACCAAATATACTGTTTTTTTTATATCTTTGGGTTATTCTAATCAGATAGAATTAACATACTAGATGGTAACATGTTTAGAAAATGGTTAAATTTATATAGCGAAAGATTATTGGTATTAGTGCTTGTGCTGGCTGTTTTGGTGGCTGGTTCTCGTGAAGTTTATATTATTAATCAGTTTGAAAATCGTAATGAAAATTTTCGTACTTATCAAGTATTGAATCAAAATTACACTACTTTATATAAGAATTTTTATGCTCTTCAATCTACAATTATGTATTTAGAATCAGATTTAAATTTAAATGATATAAATAGTGCTGTTTTTTATGTAGTAGAATCTTTAGAAGGAATTGCTCAAATGGAAAAGTCTTTGATTCCTTTGAGAAAAGAGTACAGTAAAGCAAATTCAATTGAATTAAATAAGTTAAGAGGGAATTATCGAAAAATAAAAATAAGTTTAGAAAATTCTGAATTATCTATTACAGAAGTTCAATTATTAGTTTTAAATATATTAAGTGCTTTGCAAGAAATTGAGGACGATGAATTAGTATTGGCAGAGGAGATTAAAAATAAGCAGTTGGCGAATTATAGATATTCTATAGCTTTTACTTTGCTTTTTATGTTGTTGAGTATTATAGTGCTTGTGTTTTTTGCTTGGTACAGAGAATTAAGCTTTTATAATTTACGTAAATTGGTGAAACAAAATTTAAAAACTTTAGAACTTGGAAATTTGATAGAAATAGAAGAAGAGGCTGAAGCTGATTCTAAGTCGCAAAGTCAAACTATTGAGATCACTCTGAGTATGTCCAATAAATTAAAAGCTCTTAAAAAATCACTAGATAGTTTAGTTAGTGAAAATTTTGAAAAATCAGAAGAAGAATTCCCATATAGTAAAAATAGTTTTATAGGTAATTCTTTTTTTAAATTAATTGGGAAATTCAAAATTAAGAATTCAAAATTAGTAGAGGAAAGAGCGAAGTTTAATTTACAGATGGAAGTTAATGACGCTCTTTCGGAATTGGAGAAAGAAATGCGTTTGAATGCAAGCTCCGATGGTTTATTTTCATTAATTTTGCAAAAAATAATTAAATTTTTAGGTGTTAATCAGGGGGGCTTTTTTTTAGTAAAGAATGATGACAGCTTAAGTTTAGAAGCTGCATACGCATATAATTACGAACGAATTATTAATAAAACGATAGATATTCGTGAAGGTTTAGTTGGAACTTGTGCAATGGAGCAAAATTTGTTAGTCCTTAATGAAATTCCCGATAACTATATAGAAATTGGTTCGGGTTTAGGTGAAAAAAAACCAAAAAACTTGGTGCTTTTACCTATAGTTTATCAAAAAAGAACTATTGCTGTGTTGGAGTTAGCTTCGTTTAAAACTATAGAAAATTATCAAATTGACTACTTAAAGGAAGCAGCTTCTATTGTTGGGTTATTTCTTATAAATCGGTTTAGAGAGGAGCAATCTATGAACGATTATTTTATAAGTAATAAAAGTAATATGATTAAAGAAATATCAATTGAACACTTAAAAGACTTAAATAAAGAAATGGTTAAACATTTTAGTCAAATTGTTGGTGTTTTAATTTTTGATAAGTTTGGAGCATTATTTAATTTTAGTAAACATATTAATGAATTGCTTCCTTTTAATTTGACAATAGGCTCAACCGTTATAGTAGATATTTTGGAAGAGAAGTATTTGTCAAATCAATATTTGTTAGATGATAATAAGTACCATAAAGTTAATTTAAAAGGAATTACAGAGACTCAATTATTATTTTATTTGCAGAAAAATGAACAAAGTGATGATATGAATGATATTCTTTTTGTATATCAAACTTAAAAAAACGATTAAAAATGTTTAATAAACATCATTTTTTGTATTTTTACAACATAGTTTAAACTAAAAAATGGCAAAAAAACAAAATATTATTAGCTTTAGGGTAGTGTTATTCTTGATTGTTAGTTTTTTTATGCTTTTAGGAGGAATTACTTTTTATATTTTAATAAGTAATAAAACCAAGCAAGAGAATAAATTTATTGCCATGTTTAATCAATTAGATAGGCAAAGGCAAATTAATTTTGTGCATGAAAATATATTTTTTAATGTTGAATTATTTCGACAGTATGAGCTGACTACTAATACTGATGAACAGCTTTTTTTTAGCAATAAAATTAATCAATCCTTTAAGAGGCTTGAACTTACTTTAGATTCTATTCGTTTGGTTAGTAAACAAGAGGACGAGGAAATTTTTGTTCGACAGTTATATTTTAATTTTCAAAAAGTTAAGGAAATTACATTAGACGCTATTAGTAGTAATTCTCGCTTGAGTGATATAAGGTCAGAACAATATTTTTTATTGCTGGCGAAAATGAAAAAAAATAGTAATTCCATAAGTGTTTTTTATAAAAAAAATAAATTAAATAGTCAGGAAAATTTTAATATTGGAAGCGGCGTTCAAAAGTTTTTAATCTTTATTTTTGTTGTTGGTGTATTTATAGGATTTTTTCTGCTTTATTTAATTTCACACGAGCTTAGAGAGTCTGTTTTTAATATAAATAAATCTTTTAACGATGTTTTGCATAATGAAATTGCTGAGGTTAGTGCTACTTCTAATATTGCGGAATTAAATACCTTTAATGTAAGACTTGTTGAAACTAATAGGTTTTTTCTTGATATTCGTGATTTTGTTGATAATTTGGTTCAGGATGATTTTGAAAATGAGGAATTTAAGGATAGAACAGATTTCTTATTCCAGAAATTAGAAAAATTAAGGTATAAGTTAATAGAGAATAAAAAGGAGATAAGTACCCAAGAGGCTGAGAGTTTGAAGCGTGATTGGATTAATAGTGGCTTGTCTAAATTTAACGAAGTATTAAGGCTTTATAGTGGAAATTTGAATGAATTAAGCTCTCAATTAATTACTTCATTGGTTAAATATCTTAAGGCAATTCAAGGTGGAATTTTTATTGTAAGTGATGAAGATGAAGACCATTTGGAGTTGTATGCTTCATTTGCATTTAATAGGAAAAAATATCTCCAGAAAACAATTAAATTTGGCGATGGTTTAGTTGGAACAGCCGTTACCGAAAAAAGAACTATATATCTTACTGAATTACCACCAGATTACTTAGAAATTTCATCAGGATTAGGTGAAACTCAGCCATTAGCATTGTTGATAGTACCACTGCTTAGAGACAATGTTGTGTATGGAGTTATGGAGTTATCTTCGTTTTCGGTATTTAGTAAAACAGAAATTGAATTTGTGGAAAAGGTAGCAGAGTTAACTGCTCTTACAATAAATACAGAAAAAATTAATCATAAAACAGTTAAATTGCTTGGTGAGTCGCAGCGCAAATCTGACGAATTAGCTACTCAAGAGGAAGAAATGAGGCAAAATCTTGAAGAGCTGAGAGCTACTCAAGAAGAATCAAAAAGAAAAGAGAAAAAACTACAGCTTAATATTGACTCTGTAGACGATAAGTTACCAAAAATTGTATTAAAACCTGATAGGTCTGTTGATAGTTTGAATGCAAAATTTATCGAATTAACAAAATTTAACATGTCTTTGTTTTTCGGAAAATTAATTGATGAGTTTTTAACGCCCAAGTCGATACAAAATTTTAATGAAGCATGGAAAAGGGCCTTGGATAAGAGAGATTCTGAGTTTCGTTTGAACTTTATATCTATTAATAAAGATTTTTTTGGTGTATTGGTTCCAATTATTGATTTTGAAACAGGTGCATTGATTGAAATGTTCTTTTTCTTAAGAGATGTTTCTGATTTTACTGTTGAATCTGCAGAGCTAGGTAAAATTGTTAAAGAAAAGGAGTTCAAAATTACTGAACTTGTTGAAGAAACAACAGTGATAAATAGAAATGTTGAAAATCAGAAAGTTCTATTTAATCAAATATTTGCCACGTGGACAAAACATTTGTCTGCAGCAGAGCTCGTAAACGAAGCTAAACAAGGTTTAGAGAGTAAAATATTAAAAATAGAAGGTGATAAGAAAAAAATATCGGAAAAGAATGAATTTTTAAAACATCAGTTGAAAGATATTGTTGATAAGAAAAGTGGGAATGATGATATTGATTCTGAATATAAAGACTGGCTGGATAATTTATAGTGATGAAAATTGAAAAACTAAATTTTGTTTCTTACGTAAAATTGCTCAAAATGCTTATTTTAGCATCTGAGATTACAGATATTGAGCAAACTAAGCAACAATATAAAGATATTACGGAAAGTATTTCTGTTTTAGCTAATTTTATCCCAGAAGGATATAAGGACGAATTTGGTGATTTGAATTCGTTAATTAGTAAATTCTTGGAAGATTACGGAAATAGTCAGATTAAAAACAAATTAATTTCAAATATGGATTTAATTATTGCAAAAGTTGCTTAGCAATTTGATTATGTTAAATGGATAAACTAATTTAGAGCTGAAAAATATTTTAATGAATAATATAAATACAAATAAATTTCAACAGAAAACACAAATTGTTATACTGGTTTTCAGTATAGTAAGTGTTTTATTTGTGGTACTTGCGTTTTTGTTTAGTTTTAAGATATTTAATTTCCCTTTTAATTTTACGAGTTTTATAAATATACATTTAAAGAACCCAGTATTATTCCTTCTTGAATTTTTTCCAATTCTTATGTTAGCTATATATCATTTCTACAGGCAATTACAGTTGGATGAAAAAGAACAACTTGATTCTCAGATTAATAATTTGGAAGATATTATTTCAAAGAATATTGCTATTGCCGAAAAAATTGGTAAAGGAAATTTGGAGTTAGATGAAGAAAATATTGAGGCTAGCGATAAGTTAGGGACTTCATTGTTTCAAATGAATCAAAATATTAAGCAATCCTATGCTAAAGAATCGGAGCTTAATTGGATTACACGAGGAAAAGAATTATTGTCGTCGATATTGAATATGCATACAACAATTGACGCACTAGCTTTTTATAGCTTGGTTGAATTAATTAGCTATACAGAAATGATTCAAGGGGCATTTTATGTATATGATGAGGATGAAGACAAATTAATTAATATAGCCACATACGCTTATAACAGAAAAAAATATATTAAACAAAGTTTTTCCATTGGTCAAGGCTTAATAGGTCAAGCTTCGTTTGAGCAAGAATATATTTACAGAAAAGAAATTCCTGAAGATTACTTAACTATATCTTCTGGAATACTTGGCGATCAAAAGCCTAAATCATTATTAATAGTTCCTCTTATTGGTGATGAGAAAGTTCAGGGAGTATTGGAGTTAGCTTCTTTAAATGATGAGATTAGTCAAATAACTATTGATTTTTATAAAGAAATAGATCAGATTATTGGGCAAACCTTATTTAATCTTAAAGCTAATTCTCGAACAGAAAGACTTTTGAGTGAAGCAAGAAACATGACTCAGGTACTTCGTAAAAACGAAGAAGAGTTGAAACAGAATGCTACACAAATGGAGAAAACTCAAGAAGAACTTGAGCAAACAAACAAAGATTTGGAGTCGCAAATTGAAAAGGTTGAGAATGCACAAAAAAGACTAAATGCTCTTCTTGAAAATGCATCTGAGGTAATTTCTATTTACGATGAATATGGTATTGTTCGCTATGAAAGTCCTTCTGTAAAAAGTATTTTAGGTTATAATCCTGAAGATGTTATTGGAAAAAATGCTTTTCAAACAAAAACAATTTTAAATACCGAGCAATCTAAGGAGATTTTTTATGATTTGTTAGAAAAACCTGACGAGGTTAAGGTCTTTGAATATCAGTTTTTTATGTCTGGAAAGGATGAGCTGTGGTTAGAATCAACTGCCAGAAATTTGTTGAGTAATCCTGCAATAAATGGAATACTATTTAATACACGTGACATTACAGTAAGAAAAATAGCGGAGAGAGCCCAGCGTTTTAGTGGGCAAATGGCAGCACTTTCAGAAAATTCACCTGACATGATTATGCGTGTAAGTCCGCAAGGCATGTTTTATTATGTTAATCCGGTTGTTCGTATGTATACTGGAATTGCAAAGGAAAATTTTGTTGACCGAAATCTGAGCGAAATTGGATTAGTTAAAGAAGTTACTACTTTTTTTGAGTCAGTAATTGAACAGATAGATAAAACGAGAGAGAAATTTAATAAAGAAGTGACCTTTCCTGCAAAATTTGGAGAGCGTATTGTTCTTTTTAATGTTATTCCCGAATTTATTGAAACAAATTTAGAATCAATACTTATTGTTGGTAATGACATTACTGAAAGGAAGCAAATAGAGTTAGAGATTGAACAAAAAAATAGAAATATTACAGAAAGTATTAATTATGCTTATAGAATTCAATCTGCAATATTGCCAAGTAATTATTTGATAAAGGAGTATTTGCCTAAATCATTTTTATTTTATCGTCCTAGAGATGTTGTTAGTGGCGACTTTCCTTGGTTTTTTGTGAAGGGCGATTATATATATATTGCTGCAGTTGATTGTACAGGACATGGTGTGCCAGGAGCATTACTTTCGTTAATTGGTTATTTTTTATTGAATAATATAGTTGATCATGACGAAGATTTAAATGCAGGACAAATATTAGATTTATTGCACGCTGGAGTACGTAGAACACTTAAGCAGGATACGGATAAAGCACAAGGGCGAGACGGAATGGATATAGCACTTTGTAAAATAAATACAAAAAAAATGCAAGTACAATTTGCAGGAGCACACAGACCGTTGTATATTTACGCAGATAAAGAATTGAAAATTTATAAGGGAAATTCAAAAGCTATTGGTGGAATTCCCGATTCACGACGCAAAGAGCTTGATTTTGTGAATCATATTGTTAATTTAAAGGCCGGTCATAGAGCTTTTTTCTTTTCAGATGGTTTGCCAGACCAAATTGGAGGCCCTAAAGGACGAAAGTATCAGGCAATAAGGATAAGAGAAAGTATTAAAAGCGAGGATAAATTAGGAATGGAAGAAATGGCTAGTTTTTTTGCAAAGGATTTTGAAGACTGGAAAAAAGACAATAAGCAAATTGATGACGTTTTATTGATTGGTATAGAATTTTAAATTATTAACTATAGATCTGGAAGTTATGACTGGGAAAGACAAAATAGAATCGCTTGAATTCGTTTATAATTTCTACCTTAAAATGAAGGATAGTAATGTAAGTCTAGCCTACGAAGGAGAAATTACACATCAGATAACTAAAGCATTTACGTCTCTTACGGAGTCGAATATGGCGAATGACGAAGATTATAGCTCAGTTCAACGAAAGGTTTTTCATGTTATGGTGGAATGTTTGCAAAATATAAGTAAGCACGCTGAGCCAATTGGAAACCTGCCTGTATCAAAAGATGGTAGAGGAATTTTTATGATTAGTAAAAGTGAGGATGAATATAATGTTACTACAGGAAATGTTGTTAGTAACGATAAAATAGAGGAATTGTCTGAAATGCTAGACAATATTAATAGTTTAGATAAAATGGGACTTAAACAACTCTATAAACAGCAAATTCGCGAAGGACGATTGTCGCCCAAAGGGGGGGCAGGACTTGGCTTTATTGATATAGTCAGAAAAACTGGCGAAAAACTTGTTTTTGATTTTTTGTCAATTAATGAAGATCAATCATTTTTTATTTTAATATCTACAATTTCACGCAAACAAAGATAAATTTGTATACACTATGGAGCCGATTAAAATTAAAGGTACAGACGATACGCCGCAAGTAATTCTTGATAAGGAAAATACTGTTTTTGAAATATCTGGACGATCTTTACCAGAAGATGTAGCAGCCTTTTTCGAGCCAATTCTTAAATGGATAAATGAATATTCACAAGATCCACTAGGAAAAACCGTTTTTAATTTTAAGTTAGAATATTTCAATACTGCATCTTCTAAGCTTATTTTAGATGTATTATTAAAACTTGAAGAAATGGCAGACGACGGTAAAGATGTTCTTGTAAGATGGCATTATCCAGATGATGATGAAGATATGCAAGAGGCAGGTGAGGAGTACGCTGATATTGTTGAAGTACCATTTGAACAAGTTAGTTATTCTGTAGATTAGAAAGTTTGGTTAACTTTTTGTAGTATGAGGGAATAATCCCCCAGTAATACTTGAAGAATGAGTAAGGAAATACTAGAAGCTTTAATGCAGTTGTTTGCGCTTATCGCAAAACAAGGTAGTGGAGTTCAAGAAAGCGAAATAAATTATGTTCATAATTTTCTCAGGCAACAGTTGAGCAGTGAGGCTGTTGATGAGTATATGGAACTATTTCGTTCGAAAGCAGGATTAAATAAACCAGAAAGAGCTTCAAGAAAAGGCTCTGTTTCTGTTATTGATTCTGTACGAATTTTTGGTCCAGCAAAAAAAATCAATAGAAGATTAGATCAAAAGCAGAAAGTTGTTGTTCTTGTTCGATTATTTGAGTTGCTTAAAGTTAATTTAATTGAAACTGAACAGCAGTCTAGTAAAGATATTATAGATACTATTGCCGATGTATTTAAAATAGATAAAGTTGAATACGAAAGCATCGAGATATTTGTAATGCGTCAGAGGCCTGAAGAACTTGATATTTCAAGTATTTTAATTGCTGCCGATGAGGATTATAAATGTGTTGAATGTAAATCTATATTAACTGAAGGTTTACATGGTAGACTCTATATCTTTAGAGTAAAGAGTGAAGAGTTATATTTTGTTCGTTATACTGGATCTCAAAATGTACTTTTGAATGGTTTACCTATAAACAATCAGAGAATCTATCTTTTTGCTAATGGAGGTACAATAAAATTACCCAAAGGGAAGCCAATTTACTATAGTGATGTAGTTTCTAAATTTATGGAGGATATAACTTCCATAAGCTTGTCTTTTGTTGTTAGCGATGTTGAGTACCGTTTTCCTAGTGGAGGAATTGGTCTTAGAAATATAAGCTTTTCTGAGATCCATGGAAACCTTATTGGTATAATGGGTGCTAGTGGTGCAGGAAAAACCACTTTGCTTAATGTGCTTGCAGGGATGTACACTCCAACAAATGGAAGTGTTAGAATAAATGGAATAAATGTTCATCAGGAAAGTGATAAACTTGAAGGTGTGCTTGGTTATATCCCTCAAGATGATTTATTAATTGAGGAACTTACTGTTTATCAGAATTTATACTATAATGCTAAGCTTTGTTTTAGTGACAAGAATGAAGAGGAGATTGCTAGTGCTGTTGAAAAAACTTTAAGACAGCTTGGTCTATGGGAACGTAAGCACTTGAAAGTTGGTACACCACTTAATAAAATGATTAGTGGTGGACAACGGAAAAGATTGAATATTGCACTTGAACTTATACGTGAGCCTTCAATATTATATGTTGACGAACCTACTTCAGGCTTATCCTCTAGGGATGCGGAAAATGTAATGGAGCTTTTAAGTGAATTAACTCTGAAAGGAAAATTAATTTTTGTTGTAATTCACCAACCATCAGCGGATATTTATAAAATGTTCGATAGAATGATTTTTTTAGATACTGGTGGATATTTGGTTTATTATGGCAACCCGGTTGCGGCTATTACATATTTTAAAAAGATGGATGCCCAGGTCAATAGTGATCAAGGTGAATGTCCAACTTGTGGTAATGTAACTCCAGAGCTTATTTTTGATATTATGGAAGCTCGAGTGGTTGACGAATATGGTCAATATACAGAACATCGAAAAATTAAGCCACAAGTTTGGGAGGAATATTTTCTTGAAAATCTGGTATTAGATGAGATTGAGGAAATAAATGATGATCCGCCTAAATCTTCTATAATACCATCATGGTTTAATCAGTTGAAGATATTTTCAACCCGTGATGTTGTTTCCAAAATATCTAATACTCAGTATGTTGTTTTAACATTATTAGAAGCACCTATTTTAGGTTTCGTTCTTGCTTTTTTGATTAGGTATATTGCTGATCCTAAGTCGAGTATATATATATTCAGGGAGAACGAGAATGTTCCTGCTTATATATTTATGAGTATAGTAGTAGCATTATTTTTAGGTTTAATTGTTAGTGCTGAAGAAATATTCAGAGATAGAAAAATATTAAAGCGTGAGGAGTTTTTAAATCTCTCACGATCAGGATATTTAATATCTAAAGTTTTAATTTTAGCTTCTATTTCAGCAGTTCAGGCATTTTTATATGTACTTGTAGGGAATTTAATTCTTGGAATAACAGAAATGTTCTTTCATTATTGGTTTGCCTTATTTGCTACTTTTGTATTTGCCAATATGTTGGGACTAAATATTTCCGCAACATTTAATTCGGCCGTTACTATATATGTTATTATTCCTCTAATAATGATTCCTATGATGGCTTTAGGCGGTGCTTTTTTTAGTTTTGATAAACTAAATAGAACAATTGGCGCTGTTGATAAAGTTCCATTGGTTGCTGAATTTATGCCATCGCGATGGGCCTATGAAGCTTTATTGGTTCATCAGTTTAAAAATAACAAGTACGAAAAAAGATACTATACTTATGATAAGGCACTTAGTTTTGCTGATTTTAGAACAAGTTACTATCTTCCTGAGTTAGATAGAGTTTTAGATGAGACTAGCGTTTTATTTTCTGATGATTCTATAGATGAGCAGTATATAGAGAATATTAGTCTTATACATAATACATTTGTAAAAGAAAGTAAGTTAGTAAAAGGAATACCAGTAGGTTTAATTAAGTCAATTAATGTTGATGAATTTGATGAAGATGTTGCTGAAGAAATACGACATTTTATTAAGGAGTTAACAATATATTATGGCAAAATAATATTTAGAGCTGATAGCTTAAAACAGGCTTATATTAATCATTTAGAAGATTCATTGCCTGGTTATGATAATAGACTAAAAAAGCGATATCATAATGAAAGAATTGCAGATATTGTGCAAAAACTTACTGAAACACATAAAATTTTGAGATATAAAGATAAATTAGTGCAGCATTATAAGCCTATTTTTTTAGAACCTGAAAATAGAGGAGTATTTGCTTTTAGAACTCATTTTTTTGCACCGCACAAATTATTTTTTAATAAAAAATTTGAGACATATTGGTTTAATGTATCTATTATTTGGTTAATTGTATTATTGCTTTATCCACCTCTTTATTATGAGCATTTTAGACGAGGTATGGATCTTCTAAATGACTTAGATTTTAATCAATTAAGAGAAAAATTTAAACGAAAAGAGAAAAAAGTAGACGAATAATTAGTCATATCGTAAAAAAATTATTATTTTTGAAATACAAATCTTGCAATGAATATGATGCGAAAAAAAATATTTTTTGTTTTCCTAGCTTTTGTTTTTGTGGCTTTTGCAGCTTGCAGTGATGGCGGAACTAAGGATAACGGTGAAGAAATTGGAATTGGGGGCACATTGGAAGGAAACAATATTGCACCTGTAGATGAGGAATCTATGAAAGAGGTTGTGCAAAATTTTCCTGCACCAGTTGAAATGGCGGCTTTATTAGATGAAGTTGGAGCTCCATTCTCAAATCAAATGCTTTTTCCTACTGAAAATGCGGATGATTATAATACTAGTTTTAAGCAAGCAATTGCTTTGGGAATTTATAGTGCCGATTTGGGCTATATGAATATTTATAGCAAAACTTCAAGTATTATTCAATACTTAACTGTAATTAAGCGTTTAGCAGACGACTTAAGAGTCGGACAATACTTTGATTTCCAGACACTTAAGAGCTTGGCGGTAAGTAATGAGAATTTGGATACATTAATGTTTTTATCTGTAACTAGCTTTAATGAGATGGACGATCATTTGCGACAGCATAATAGAAGTCATTTAAGTGCGTTAGTTATTACAGGGGTGTGGTTAGAAGGATTATATTTGGCTGCAAAGGTATATGAAGATGTGCCACACATTAGAATTGCAGAACGTATTGGTGATCAAAAGTTATTGCTAGAAGATATTTTGGACATATTGAGGAAATATGATCAGGATAAAAATTTTGCAGGAACAGTAAAAGATTTAGAGTATGTTTATGAAGTTTATAAGGATGTTCATATAACGATTATACCTGGTAAGCCAACTATGGTTGAACAAAACGGAACTTTCGTTATTAAACAAAATGAAAGAAGCGAAGTAACAATAAACGATCAGCAAATCGTTAATATTACAGAAAGAGTAAATGAAATTCGTAATAAATTAATCTCATTATAATATGAAGAGGGTTTTAATAATTATCGCTGTAGCCTTGCTTTTCGTTGGATTTAGTGCACAAAATGCTAATGCCCAGTGTAAAAGAACGCTAGTGTATACATGTGCTACAAATAATGGTCGTGCTATTTTTCTTCGGGATTTTAATGCAAAGCTTAAAAAATCAAGGCCAGAAGACCCTGCGTATGTAGCCAAATTCTCGGTTGTTTTGAATAAAGGAACACTTTATCGTTTTAATATTTGTGATCCAAAGGGCTTTGAGTATACTACAATGCTTACATTGTTTGATGCCCGTAATAAATATGGAAAAACATATTATTCTGGCGACGAAGCCAGTACTTTAGGACTTGGTGACTTGGTGAAAAGAAATTATAGGCCTGAGCAATATAAGATAGAGAGTAATGGTGGTGTTGTTATGGATCATTTTGACTTTGTTTGTGAAAAGTCAGGTGTGTATTTTGTATCAATACAGTATAGAGAAGGTTACACTGATAATAAGGGCTGCGCAGTTGGAATAATGTCTTTTGTAGGAAAAAATAAATAACTATATTTATTGATAAATAATTAAGAGCGTAGCTGTTTGCTGCGCTTTTTTTTTCTTTATTTAGTGACAAGTATTATTTTTGATAGATTTTGTGCTTTATAATATCAAAAGTTGTATTATAACTACATCTGAATTTATTTTATATCCATACGTTTTTAATTATTGTAATAATGTACTTTGTTCTTATTCAATAGTTCCCCGATGTTCGGGGCAGGCTAGTACATTTTTGTAATTGTTTTTCGATTTAGTTTTGAGTAAACAATAACTTTGTCAAATTTTTTCCCGTATTTAGTCATTGATAGTGAGCTTGTTATGTGCTTGCTCACCATGGCTTCGACAAAGATTAGAAGTAGGCTGCCCATAACAATGTGGATTTATTGCTTATTATAAAACTG
>DAOVUO010000476.1 GCA_030632545.1 Bacteroidales bacterium | reverse complement strand
TTAGATTTTTATAAATTATTGAAATTCAAAAATTTACTAAATTTGATCTTATTAACTATATTGCTCATAATTAGCAAATTACAATTTTAAAACAGAAATTTAGTAAATCGAAACCAGCTGCCCCGCACAAGGTTAAATCACCCTATATCAAAAACCGAAAACAGCTCAGCTAAAGGGTCGTTGGCAGTTTCCATTTTGTCAAACATAATGCTTAATTCTTCTTCCATTTTGGGTAAAAGTTCTAATTGCAAATGTATTGGACTAAATGGTGCGCCTATCAAGGAACCGCCAACCAAAAGAGCAAAAATATTTTGTAATTCCGCCAATTCCCTCTCGTGTATTTCTGCCGCTTTATTTCTGTGCAATTGGTCAAAAGTTCTCCACCAATTTATAAGTTTCGAATACATTTTATTCACCTCCAACTCTAAAAATTTTCTTCTCTAGCTTCATTTTCTTTTCATTAGGGAATGATGTATAAAGCGCATAAATAGCTGCAAATGCAACCCCAAATTTTGGAAAATCAGGAAAATCAAAAATAAAGGCAATTGGTGCAAAATATATACTTACTCCTGTAAGCAGTATAATAGATTTCTGAAATTGCATAAATTTCTCAATTCCATGTTCAATTTTATTCACATTTTTTATTTTTGACATCCTCATCCACATAGGCAAAATATAGGCTATAATCATTATTATTCCCAAAATCAAAAAACTAAACCATCGCCCCGGAAATTCAAATCCAAAACTATGATCTTGTTCATAAATGCCACCTAAAACTAAAAGTAAAGCACCTGGCCCTACTATTGAAAAATAAAAACTACGTAATTGACTTATTTCTTTTTTCATAAATTTATTTCTTAACCACTTATTGTCCCAAACATCGGGAAATGCACGAATGAAATTTTGCTCCTAGCTTTAATCATGCCTTTGTGTGTTTAATTTGTTAATAATTTTGAAGCTGAAAAACTTTTTCGCTCCTTCGTATATAATTACAACAACTATTACAATTATTATAGAATTTGTTGTTACTAGTAACCAATTTCCTTCTTTTATAAAAGTGATTTCTATTAAAATACTCGCCCAAAGTGTCATTGCTGCCATAAAAATAGCTGGTAAACCTGCATAAATCCATTTTGAGCCACCTTGTTCTCTTAAATACAAAGTAATTACAACTAATGCTAATGCTGCTAAAGTCTGATTTACAGCTCCAAACAAAGGCCACAACATTAAAGCTCCTGCGCCCGATGCACCTGCCGAAAAAGCTAAAATGGCAGCAGTAACAACAGCAAAAGTAGTTGATAAGTAGATATTTGCGAACCGTTTTACTTTCATAATCGAAAATAATTCAGTGGTAATATAGCGTTGAATACGTGTAGCAGTATCTAATGTAGTTCCTGCAAATGAAGCTACAAATACTCCCATCACTGCTAATGCCCATTCCTTTGGAATACCAACAGTTTCAATCATATTTGCCGCACCAGTTACAAATGCGCCTAATTTTGATCCCAAACCCTGTAATGCCGACCAACTAGAATAATGTGCCGTCCAAGCCTCAACACCAGTTAAAGTTCTGCCTTCGTGAACATAGCCTAAACCAATTCCGGCAGCAACTGCAATTATTACCATTGTAGCCAAAATCCCTTCGGTAAGCATTGAACCAAATCCAACAAAGAGTGCATCCTTTTCGCTAGAAACCTGCTTTGCTGATGTTCCCGACGAAACTAAACTATGAAAACCAGAAATAGCTCCACAAGCGATGGTAATAAACAAAAATGGCCACATTGAAGGTGCTTCTGGGGGTGTTTGTTGAATTACTGGTGCTACAATTTCTAATCCCCCCTGAAAAGAAGCAAAAACAACACCTAAAACCATTAAAACCATGGCCACAATTAATTGATAGGCATTAATAAAATCGCGGGGTTGAAGCAATACCGTTACAGGCAAAACGGATGCTATAAATGCATAAATCAACAAAATAATTGTCCAAGTTCCTGTGGCAGGTAATCCAAGTATCTCGGGCATGCTAAATGGGAAATACGAACCCAAAAGAACTGTTGCATACATTAGTGCAACCGCTCCAATTGTCCATAAAGTCACATTTGCACCACGTTTATTAATCATATAGCCTAAAACAATGGCAATTATTACTTGCGACCAAACTGGAATAACCGACGAAGGATATAAATCGAAAATAATGGCGATTACCATTCCAAAAATGGCTATTACAATCCAAAGCTCAAGAAAAACGATAATAAAAAACAACAAACGAGTTTTACTTGAAATGTACTTTGCGGTATATTCCGAAATTGATTTACCCTGATTTCGCATAGAAATTATTAGTGAACCAAAATCGTGAACCGCCCCCATTACAACACTTCCCACAAAAACCCATATTAAAGCTGGCATCCAGCCCCAAATTATGGCAACTGCTGGTCCTACAATTGGTCCTGTTCCCGCAATGGACGTAAAATGATGTCCGAAAATAATTTCTTTTTTCGTTGGAACATAATCAATCCCATCTTCAAACTCTTTTGAGGGAACTTTAGCATCTGGATTTATCTTAAAAATTTTATTTCCAATAAACTTACCATAAAACTTGTACATTAACACATAGCCAATTAGTGTTAATATCATTATAATCAATGAACTCATGTGCAACTAGTTTCTTTTTAAAAATAAAGTCCAAATAATAATAACAATATTATACGACACTATCGCATAAAAATTATTATTATTAGACATAAGCTTCACAAAAATATAAATACGATACGTGAAGGTAAACTGATTAAATCGAGGGTATGAGTATTAATACTTCCCCGATGT
>DAOVUO010000510.1 GCA_030632545.1 Bacteroidales bacterium | reverse complement strand
TTTTTTCACGACTTTGTAGCTGCCTTTAAATCGTTTATTAGAATTGAATACCGAGCTGAATACATAAAGCATACCGATGATTTTACAAACGAAAGCATTGACTTAGAAACATATATTGAAAGTAAAACTAAACTAGCAAAACATGATACCATTAAAAGTGAAATACATATAAACTCAAAAGGAGAAATTAATTGGAAATGGCAACAAAACAACAAAATGTTTAAAGCCATAGTTAGGACGCAGTGAGAAGTGAAAAGTTTAAAGTAAGAAGTTTAAAGTTGTGCTTCACTACCATTAACCATTAACAATTTACCATTAACAATTTACCATTAACAATTAACAATTTACCATTATTCAACAAACAAATGAAAATATCAAACTACAAAGCAATACTAATACTACTATTTGCTTTACTATTTACAAACAAAATAAGTGCTCAGGGCTTAAACGAGACGGCAATAAATCAGCAAACTTATAGTCAGTACATAAATGCGAACTGGAATGGCCTAATAAAAACAGCCAACAAAGCATTAAAAGCTAAAATTGACTTTTACTATTTACGCACTCGCATAGGTATCGCATACTTTGAAACAGGAAAATATGGCTCAGCCATTCAACATTTTGAAAAAGCACAGGCAATTGCACCCGATGATGTGATTAGAGAATATTTGTATTTTTCGTATTTGTATGCTGGGAAAATGGCCGATGCTGGCAAAATGGCCGCTAAAATGCCTTTTGATTTAAAACGAAAACTTGAACTTGAAGGTAAATTGCAAAGTATTGGCATTGGTTTTTACAATAATGCAGTTGATAATTACGAAAGTCTGATTGTAGACGACCTTAATTCAACTTATGAGATTGGCGGAAAGCAAACAATTTTAAAAAACAGAACGTCTACAAAACTTAACTTTCAGACTAGAAATAAAACAGGAATCTCAAAATTTAGCTATAGTTATCTGCATAGCACCAATTTACTACGACTAGAAGAACCTATGGATAGTGTTGCTGAATCAGAAGGAAAAGTAAATCAACATAATTTGGGTTACCTACAAACCATTGCTTTAAACTCATACCTAAATTTGTATGCAGGAATAAATGTGTTAACAGGAATGTCTCAAAGTATTGTTTTTGTACCAGGAAGTTCTAGTGGAGGATTTGGTGGCGGATTTACACTTCCGGGCTATATTTTAAGCAATGATGCCTATTCCGATTTGCAATTATTAAGCGGATTAGGATATAAATCGGCCTATTTTGATGTAGATCTAAACCTTGCTTACCTCAGATTTGGTGGTAACAACAATGTTCAAATTGAAATACAACCAACTATTTATCCGTTTACTAATATGAATTTATACATCAGCCCTAGCTATATTAAAAAACTAGATGCTGACGGTGGTAGTTTAGCCAAAATAAAAGCAGGATTTGGACTTCTTGATAAAGTTTGGATTGAAGCTGGACTTTGGACAGGCGAAATTAGCTATTTTTCGAGCAATTTAGGACAATTTATCTACAATGGTGACGAAATATTCGAATCCAAAAAGTTCGTTAATATAATAGTGCCAATTAAAAATAAAGATATCTTTATAAGTTACGAATCTATCAGTAGCAATTTGCCTTACGAGTTTAAAACAGGATTCGACACAACTGATAAAACATATCAGTCATTTAATTCAAGTTTAATATATGCAGGAATAAAATTTAAATATTAGGAAGAAGTTAAAAGTTAAAAGTTGTAAGTTGTAAGTTGTGAATTGTGAATTGTGAATGCAGTTAACTCACTAATGATGCACTTTTAACTTTTAAACTATAAACATTAAACTAAATAAAAACATGAAAAAAATTGCAATTATTTTAGCTTTTGTGCTCGTTCAAAGTGGACTTGTAGCGCAAGATTTTGGGGCAATGCAAAAAGCATTTAGCAAAAGTTATGAATTAGAGAAAAAAGGTGAGTACAAAAAAGCAGCTGATGCTTTAAAAGTTGTTTATGCCGATAATTCTTATGAAGTAAATCTGAGGTTGGGCTGGTTAAACTATAGTGCTGGTCTTTTTGAGGAGTCGCAGGCGCAGTACCAACGTGCACTAAACTTAAAACCCTATTCGGAAGAAGCACGCTTTGGAATTGTTTTACCCGCTGCCGCTACTGGTAAATGGGATTTGGTAATTAAAACCTATAATGATATACTTAAAAATTCGCCAGGCAATACTGCGGCGCTATATCGTTTAGGATTAATTTACTACGGGAAAAAAGACTACCAAAAAGCTGAAAACTATTTCAATAAGGTAGTTAATCTATATCCGTTTGGCTATGATGCTTTAATAATGCAAGCCTGGACAAATTTTCAACTAGGCAAAACTCGTGAAGCCAAAATTTTATTCAACAAAGTACTTATTTTATCTCCTAAAGATAAATCGGCTACCGAAGGTTTAGGCTTGATTAAGTAGACTGGTTGCTAGTTGCTAGTTAGGCTAGTGAC
>DAOVUO010000232.1 GCA_030632545.1 Bacteroidales bacterium | reverse complement strand
GCGACCACCCTACCCTGCTGAGAATGGTTTATGGGAAAAACCAACTCTCATTAACAATGTAGAAACCCTTTCGCTTGTCCCTTGGATTATAAAAAATGGAGCTGAGGCTTTCAATCAGATTGGAACAGAGAAAAGCAAAGGAACAAAAGTTTTTGCACTTGCTGGTAAAATTAATAGAGGCGGATTAATTGAAGTTCCTATGGGAATCACTATTCGAAAAATAATTAACGAAATTGGTGGCGGTATTCCAAAAGGTAAACAATTTAAAGCGGTGCAAATTGGAGGCCCATCTGGTGGTTGTATTCCTGCTTCTTTGGCCGACACTCCAATTGATTACGATTCCTTATCCGAAATTGGTGCAATGATGGGTTCTGGCGGTTTAATTGTTTTAGATGAAGACGATTGCATGGTAGATATTGCACACTATTTCTTATCGTTTACCGAAGACCAATCTTGTGGCAAATGTACGTTCTGTAGAGTGGGAACACATCGTATGAGCCAAATTCTTGAGAAAATAAAAACGGGAAAAGGAACACTCAAAGATATTGACACTCTTGAATCGTTAGCCATAAGTACTCAAAAAGGAAGTTTGTGCGGATTGGGAAAAACTGCACCAAACCCTGTTTTATCAACCTTAAAATATTTCAGACATGAATACGAGGCGCATATAAACGGAACGTGTCCAACAGGAAAATGTGACTCTTTAATTTCATATTTCATTACTGAGGATTGTATTGGGTGTACGATGTGTGCCCAACGCTGCCCAACTGATGCAATTAAAATGAAACCTTATGAATTACATGTTGTTGAAAACGACAAATGTATTAAGTGTGATGCATGTAAACAAGTTTGTCCAGTTGATGCTGTGATAATTAAATAAAAACGCCATTATACGGAATGAAATTCGCAAAAATGCGCCATTATGCGAAATGAAATTCGCAAAAATGCGCCGTTATGCGAAATGAGATTTGTATCTTTACATCAAATTTCAAAACCAAAACAAGATGCTAACATATAATCAGCTCATTAATATAATCATAGACAGTTCAACTTTAAATACCAAGGGTATTGAACGTGGAATAGAGACTGAAATAAAACAAGTCTTGTTTCAGCCAAAGCCCTTAAAGGTAATTACAGGTATTCGGCGTTGTGGTAAATCTTTTATTTTAAAACGATTATATAAACAATTAATTGAATCAAATATCCCTAATGAAAATATTTTATTTCTAAATTTTGAAGATGACAGGCTAGTTAATTACCTTACAGTTGATGAGTTAAGAAATATATATCAACTTTTTATTACGCACAGCAAAGCTAATCAGCCTATTTATTTATTCCTTGACGAAATTCAAAATATTGACTCATGGGAAAAATTTGTACGTACAATTTACGATAGCACCGAAAATCACATATATATCACAGGCTCAAATGCACACTTATTATCAAAAGAATTTTCTAGCACTTTAGGCGGACGATTACTTGAATACAAACTTTATCCGTTTTCATTTCCTGAGATGCTCGAATTACATAAAGTTCCTTTTCAAACGATTTTCCAGCGTGTTAAAAATAAATCTAAAATCAATAAATTTTTAGATGAATATATGAATTATGGAGGTTTAAGTGAAGTATTTAAGCTCCCAAAAGAAGCAAAAATCATTTATCGAAAATCCTTAATTGATAAAATTATAATTAATGATATTGTTACAAGATACAATCTGGAATCTGTGGAATTATTGCAAAATATTCTAAATTTCCTTGAGACAAATACAGGAAATCTTATCAGTTATAGAAAAATAGCAAATGTTGCAAAATCAAATGAGAATACTATCGAACAGTATATTTCCTATTTGCAAAATGCTTTTGTTGTTGAAAAGTTGAAGAAATTCTCGTGGAAAACAAAAAGTGTTTTTGATAGAAGTAAAAAATTCTATTTTATTGATAATTTATTTTGCAAATATGCTGATATCGAAGACCAACTAGAAAATATATGTTATCTACACTTATTGCGAAAATATGGTAACAAGAATATATTTTTAGGACGTGATGACAAAGCTAAGGAAGTTGATTTTGTTGTAAAAAAAGAAGATGGTAGTTTATTAGCAATTCAGGTTTGTTACGAATTACATGACGATAATTTAAAACGAGAAATGTCGAGTTTAGTCCTGTTTAACAAGCATATTAATTATCCAGAAAATAAATATCAAATTGTTAATATGTACAATAAAACGACTAAAAAAATTCCTCAAAACATTGAACTTGTAAATTTAATTGATTTTTTATTAGTTGATAAAGCTTAAAACAATGATTAATCTTAAAATAAATAATATATCTCTAAAAGTAGCCGAAAATACAAGCGTTTTGAAAGCTGCGGAACAATTGGGCATTAAAATCCCAACCATGTGTTTCTTGGCAGGATACGGCAATCATCCATCCTGTATGGTTTGTTTGGTGCAAGATGCAAAAACGGGTAAAATGCATCCCTCTTGTGCTCTACCATCTGCAGAAGGAATGGAAATGCTAACCGATACCGATGAAGTAAAAACCGCACGTAAAGAAGCACTTGAACTATTATTGAGCGATCACGTTGGAGATTGCGTAGCACCTTGCCAAATAGCTTGTCCAGCAGGAATGGATATTCCGAAAATGAATCGTTTGATTGCAAATAATCAGTTTGACGAAGCATTGCAGGTGGTAAAAGAAGACATTGCCCTTCCGTATATATTAGGATATATTTGTCCTGCACCATGCGAAAAAGTTTGCAGAAGAAAACAGGTAGACGAAGCAGTTTCAATTTGTTCTTTAAAGAAATTTGTGGCTGCCGAAGACCTAGCGAAAGACAATTCATATTTACCAAACAAAGAGAAAAACTCAGGAAAAAAAGTTGCAATCATAGGAACAGGCCCAGCGGGTTTAGCTGCTGCATTTTATTTACAAAAAGCAGGACATAATACTGTTTTGTTTGATAAAAACGAGAAAGCTGGTGGGGCACTCGTTTACGAAGATTTGAGAGAGTCTTTGCCAATTGAAGCCGTTGAATCCGAACTTGAATTGATTAAACAAATGGGTGCAACATTTAAACTCAATGAAAAAATTGATCAGAAAAAGTTCAATAAACTTAAGCATGAATTTGATGCGATAATTCTGGCAACAGGGAATTTTGACGAAGCAAACACATTAGGTTTTGAAAAAGCAAAATTTGGAATTACTGTAAATCGAGATACTTATGAGACTAATGAAGTAGGTGTTTTTGCATGTGGCAATATAATCCGCTCACGCAAAATGGCTGTTACTTCTGTCGGACAAGGGAAATCAGCTGCACTATCTGTTGACTTATTTTTAAAGGGCGAAGCGATACAGAAAAAACATCGTAAGTTTAATTCTAAGTTCGGAAAATTATTCGAATCAGAAATTGAGGAATATAAAAAAGAAACTATTACTGACGGTCGAGTTCATCTTGAAAAGGGAAAATTAGATGATTTCACAAAAGAACAAGCCGTTCTGGAAGCTCAAAGATGCATGCACTGCGATTGCAGAAAAATAGATAACTGCAAACTTCGTGATTTATCAGACGAATATAAAGCCAAACAATCGAGGTTTATGTTCGGCGAACGTAAATTATTAAAAAAACAATTTACACACGAAATAATTGTTTACGAATCGGAAAAATGCATCAGATGTAATTTATGTGTTGATATTACAATGAAAAATGGCGAACTTAAAGGATTAACAACTGTCAATCGTGGCTTTCAGGTTGAGATTCAAGTCCCTTTTGGTGATTCAATAAACGAAGCTTTAACAAAAACTGCCATACAATGCGCCAAGGCTTGCCCAACTGGAGCAATATCCTTGAAATAAGCAAATTATATATAATCCAAATTAAGAATTATCAAATATAAACATATAAAACACGATAAATACAAGTTTTATATTGAAAAATCGTCTAAATAAAAACATGAGAATATTTGCAATATTATTAATAAGTGCGCTATTTTTTTCTAAAGCCACAGTTCAAGCTCAAAGCAATAATTGCTGGCCATCATTCCGTGGGAATGCAGCTTTAACAGGAAATACTAAAGTTAATCTTCCTGATAAAATGACTCTCCTTTGGACTTTTAAAACTGATGGTGAGATAAAATCATCTCCCGTAATTTGCAATGGTGACATTTATATTGGCTCAAACGATGGAGCTGTATATTCACTTTCCAAAACAGGGGAATTAAATTGGAAATACAAAACAAGTACTTCAATTGAAGCTGCACCTTTGTATCTAAACGGTACTATATACGTTAGCTCTTTGGGCGGAACTCTTTTCGCTATCAATTCAAAAACTGGCAAATTAAAATGGGAATACATAACCGAAGGCCAAATTTCGGGCTCTGCTGGTTGGGTTTATGATGAGCATAAAAAGCAAAAACGAGTTATCGTAGGTAGTTATGATTTTTTCTTGCACTGCGTAGATGCAAAATCAGGAAAAAATGTATGGAAATATGAATCGGACAATTATATAAATGGAGCACCAGCAAGCAATGGCGAAGTGGCTGTATTTGGTGGCTGCGATGGTTTTTTGCACTTAGTTGATGTTTTTAGCGGTAAAGTTACCAACAAAATTGAATTAGGAACGTACATAGCATCATCGGTAGCAATTGAAAATAACACAGCTTATTTTGGAAATTACGATGGCGCATTTTACAGTGTAGATTTAAAAACCAAGAAAATAAACTGGCAAAAAGAAGGCGTTGGTTCATTTTTAGCTTCACCATCTATTTCAGAAAAATTTATAATTATTGGCTCTCAAAATAAAAAAGTTTATTGCTACAATAAAGCAACTGGCGAAATTGTATGGGAATTTAAAACCTTGCATAAAGTTGAATCATCACCTGTTATTGCTGATAACAAGGTAATTATTTCATCTTATGATGGCCGTTTATATATGCTGGATTTAGAATCAGGAAAAAAAATATGGTCGTATGAAATAGGAAGTGCAATGAGCAGCACTCCTGCTGTAATTAAAGGAATGATTGTAGTAGGTGCAAATGATGGAAAAGTGTATGCATTTGGAGTGAAATAATGTTCTGTAGATCTCAATAAAAGCTCTGATTGTTTATATTTATACTTAACAATGGTTCGTTAAGATTTACTAAATTTATTGTTTCAAAATTGTAATCAGTTAATTATAAGGGATATAGTCGGTACAATATAATTTAGTAAATCTATGAATTTCAATAATTTATGAAAAATAAACGAACTATTAACTTAAATGACAAGAAATATAT
>DAOVUO010000275.1 GCA_030632545.1 Bacteroidales bacterium | reverse complement strand
GACGAGTTTGTCCGCAAGAGAAGCAATGTGAGGAGCGTTGTTTTTATACCGTAGAACTTAAAAAACCATCTGTAGCTATTGGTCACTTGGAACGTTTTGCTGCTGATTATGAGCAGAATAGCGGAAAGATGAGTGTGCCTAAAGTAGCAGCACCAAATGGAATTAAAGTCGCTATAATTGGATCAGGGCCAGCAGGTTTAGCGGCCGCAGCTGATATGGCTAAATTTGGCTATGATGTAACTGTTTTCGAAGCTTTACACGAAATTGGTGGTGTGCTTAAATATGGTATTCCAGAGTTTCGTTTGCCTAACGATATTGTTGATGTGGAAATTGACAGTTTGAAGAAAATGGGAGTAAAGTTTAAGCTTAATTTTGTAGTTGGTCGTACAGCTAGTTTCGACGATTTACGTGCTGATGGTTATCAGGCTTTCTTTGTAGGAAGTGGTGCTGGATTACCAAATTTTATGAATATTCCAGGTGAAAATGCAATTGGTATTTTCTCATCAAATGAGTATCTTACTCGTGTGAATTTAATGAAAGCTGCCGATGATAATTATGATACACCTGTTTTAATAGGTAAAAATGTTGCAATTATTGGCGGTGGTAATACAGCTATGGATTCTGTTCGAACAGCAAAGCGTTTGGGTGCCGAAAGAGCTATGATTGTTTATCGTCGTTCGCGCGAAGAAATGCCTGCACGTGTAGAGGAGGTAAAACATGCTATTGAGGAGGGAATTGAATTTTTGAATTTGAATAATCCTACCGAATATATTTTAGACGATAAGGGTGTAGTTAAGCAGATGAATTTGCAGCGAATGGAGTTGGGCGAACCTGATGCTTCGGGACGTAGAAGACCAATTGTAATTCCTGATTCGGAGTATTTGGTTGATGTAGATATGGTTGTTGTGAGTGTTGGTGTTTCGCCAAATCCGCTTATCCCTAGTAGTTTATCTAATCTCGACACAACACGTTGGGGAACAATTGTGGTAAATGAAGATAATATGCAATCATCTATTGACGATATTTTTGCTGGTGGTGATATTGTTCGAGGTGGAGCTACTGTAATTCTTGCAATGGGCGACGGACGAGCTGCTGCAGATGGAATGCATAAATATATTCAAGAAAAAGTAAAGAAAAATTAAATTTATAATAAATTAAATCTTAATACAATGGCAGATTTAAAGACTAAATATATGGGATTAAACTTAAAAAATCCCATAATTGTTGCCAGTTCTGGTTTAACTGGGAATATTGAAAACATCAAAAAGCTTGAAGCAAACGGCGCAGGAGCTGTTGTTTTGAAATCAATTTTCGAAGAGGAAATCATGCACGAATATAATAGCATGGTTAAAAAAATTGATAAATTTAGTAGCGAGTACGAGTATTTTGATTATTTCGATTACAAAATCAAACAGGAAAACCTTGAAAAGTATATTAAGCTAATCTCTGATGCTAAAAAGAGTATTTCTATACCTGTAATTGCTAGTATTAATTGTGTTTCGGCTCACGAGTGGACTTATTTTGCTAAAAAAATTGAAGCTGCTGGTGCAGATGGTATTGAACTTAATTTATTTGTTCTTCCGTCTGATCCAAATCGCTCAAGTGCCGAAAATGAAAAAATTTATTTTGATGTAGTAGAAAAAATCAAAACTGAAGTAAAAATTCCAGTTGCTTTAAAAATAAGTCATTATTTTTCTAATCTTGCACAAACTATTCAAAAACTTTCAGAAAGTGGCATTCAGGGTTTAGCCTTATTTAACCGTTTTTTTAGTCCTGATATTGATGTGGACGAAATGAAAGTAGTTAATTCAAATGTGCTAAGTGCCCAGTCAGATCAGGTGATGCCTTTACGTTGGATTTCTATTATGTCAGAAAGAGTTTCTTGCGATTTATCTGCAACAACTGGTATTCACGAAGGTAAAGATGTGATAAAAATGCTATTAGTAGGAGCAAAAGCAGTTCAAATTGCTTCTACAGTTTATAAAAATGGCCCCGAAACTATTCAAACTATGCTTAAAGAGCTTGAGTCTTGGATGGATAAGCATAATTATTCGAATCTTGATCAATTTATAGGAAAAATGAGTCAGTCTAAAGATGAAAATGGAGCACAGTACGAACGTGTGCAGTTTATGCGTTATTTTGGGGATAAAGAATCTATATTATAAACGAAATATTAAAAGAGACGAATATATTTTCGTCTCTTTATGCTTTTAGAAGCATGTATTTTTGTGTTATTGAATATATATATCTTTATATGATTCAAATTTTAGTTACGTATTTTTGCATTTTAAAAAATCAGATTTCTCATGGAAAACGTTTCAAAAATTAGTCGATTGGTTTATACGTGGGTGGTTTTATTTGCCTTATGGATGGCTTTTACTACAAGTTTAGCTTTAGATGAAGTGCTTGTTGGATTGGCCATTAGTTTTGTTGTAGCAGCGATGACTTTTAGCTATTTTACACAAATAGGATTGAAAGCCTTTTCGCCTAAAAAGATAATGTATCAAATTCAATATTTGATTATCTTTATAGTAGCACTAGTAAAAGCTAATTTTCATGTGGCAAAAATAGTATTAACCCCTAGTTTGCCAATTAACCCAGGAATTGTAGAGTTTGAAACAAAATTAAACTCAGATATTGCTAAAATGATTTTAGCTAATAGTATTACTTTAACGCCTGGTACTTTTACTGTAGATGTTATCGAAAATCGTTTTTATGTTCATTGGTTAGAGGTGGAAACTGAGGATAGTGAAAAGGTGTATAAAGCGATAGCAGAGAGTTTTGAAAAAATATTATTAAAAATTTACGAATAAGCAAAGCCGCATGAATGATGTATTTTTTATCGTAATTATGAGCATGTTGGTTTTAGCAGGAGTTATTGCTGCTATTAGGTTTGTTAAAGGACCAACTGCTGCCGACAGAGTTGTGGCTATGGATAATATTTCAGTTATCATTATAGCGACATTAGTATTTGTTGCTTACTTTTTTCAGCGTTACATTTATATTGATGTTTCGCTTGTTTATGCCGTTTTAGGCTTTATTGGAATATTAACTATTGCCCGTTATTTAGAAGGAGGAATTTAATGGAAACTATTTTAAATTATTTGGGCTACTTTTTTGTGAGTATTGGTGCTGTTTTCTTGGTATTAGGGGCTTTTGGTATTTTACGTATGCCCGATTTTTATACTAGAATACAAGCAGGTACAAAATCTTCGACATTAGGAGCAATGAGTTTTATTTTTGGTGTTGGCTTACTAGAACCAGCTTGGTTTATTAAAACCTTAGTGATTGTAGTATTTATTGCCATTTCTAATCCAATTAGCTCACACGCACTTGCCAGAGGAGCTTACAAAAGTCATCATCAGCCTTATTTAAAGGATGGTGTGGATGCATACAAAGAAGTTGAAAATCAAAAGGAGGTAAAATTATGAGTACATTTGCTTTTATTTTCCTTCTATTTAGTGTAACAATCTTAATTATTGCTGCTTTTTTTGCTGCATTTAAAAAAGATTTGCTTCAAGCTGTAATTGCTACTTCAATTATTAGTTTGAGTTTAGCTGTAATATTCTATATTCTTCAAGCTCCAGACGTTGCTCTAACAGAAGCAGCTATTGGTGTGGCTTTGAGTACTATAGTATTTGTTCTTACAATTCGTAACACTAAAAGAATGGAGGAATAGAATATGAGAAAATTAATTATAGCTGCATTGCTTATTGTTGTTGCTTATGTTCTTATTGATGCTTTTGCCGAATTTCAGTTTGGTGCAGAACGTCAGGGAATTAAAGATTATTTCCTAGAGCATACACCTACCGATTTGCAAGTAGCTAACTCTGTAACTGCAATAATTGTTAGTTATAGAGGATTTGATACATTAGGTGAAGTTACTGTTTTGTTTCTTGCAGCTACAGGTATAAGCACAATTTTGTACCGTCGTCGTTCTAAACATACAGGATTAAATCCATTAAGGAAATCGCCTGAAGCAAGCTTAATTGTTAAAGCTGCTGTAAAACTGTTGTTTCCAATGATTCTTATTTTGGGAGCTTACGTGTTTGTTCACGGACATTTAACCCCTGGTGGTGGCTTTCAAGGTGGTGCTATTATAGCTACTGGTTTTTTACTATTGCTAATATCTTATCGCCAATTTAAGGTAGAGCACTCAGTAGTTATGTGGGTGGAGTCTTTGGCCGGTATTTTCTTTGTAACTATTGGTATATTTGGAATTATATATGGACCAAATGCCAATTTTCTTGAAAACTTTTTGCCTGTTGGAAATTTGAATGAACTAATGAGCGGTGGAGTTATTGGTTTGGTATATGTAGCAGTTGGATTTAAAGTTGCTGCTGAACTTACTGGTGTACTTGATACTCTTGTAAATATTCGCGAAACTGGTGATAATAAAGAAACAAAAGAATGATGGACCAAATACTTACTTATACGATATATGGTAGTGCCATTTTCCTGATTTTGATTGGAATTTTTGTTGTTTTAACAAAAAAGAATCTGATTAAAATTGTTATTGGAATGTCGCTTATGGACGCTGGTGTTCACTTGCTTTTAGTAGCACTTGGATATATAAATACTGGAACAGCACCAATATTTTCACCTGCGGTGATAAATAAAGATGTTGTAATGGTCGACCCTGTGCCTCAGGCACTTGTTCTTACTGCCATTGTAATCGGTTTTGGTGTTACTGCTGTGGCATTAGCCCTTGTTAT
>DAOVUO010000370.1 GCA_030632545.1 Bacteroidales bacterium | reverse complement strand
CAAAATTGTTGCAAAAAGCAAGTTAGTTGATTTTATACAACAAAACAAAAATGGAACTTATTAAAATGGTAGTAGAACCATAACAATGGTTCGGTAAATTTTTATAAACTACTGAAATACATAGATTTACTAAATTCCGTTATATTCACTATATTACTCATAACTAATGGCATACAGTTTTGAAACAGTAAATTTAGTAAATCTTAACGAAGTATTAACCACAATCAGCAACTCTATTAAAGAAAAAAAAACTTCGACAAAGTTTCCGTTATTGCTTACTCTCGTCTAAATAAGGAAGCCTATACAAAAACACACTGAACCGTTGTAAACAACTACCCTTAAAACTTATAGCCAGCAGTAATTCTATAAGATCTAGCTTCGCCAATATATCCTAGTTGCGAAAACTCATTAGAATTTGATGTATATCTAATTTCCTGATCAAGTATATTTGAAACATGGAAGTTTAGAAAAAACTTACTATTTAGAATATCCATAACTCTTAAATTTGCACCCAACTTATAGTAACTGCTAACGCTATTTGCTATTCGCTCATTATTTGTTATACTCCAAATTGCATCCATTTTATCAACATAGTTACCTGTTATTCCAATAGTAACATCTTTAAGCGAATAGGATAATTTCATATACGCCAAAGACTTAGGCGAATTACCTACAGCAATTTCTTTGTTTAATTCGTCTATGGTATTTTGTCGTGTATAGCTTAATTCTGCTTTAAAATTATCAATAGGCTCAGTAAATAAGGTAAATTCTACTCCTGTTGTAATCATTTTTCCATAATTACTAAAAAGCCAATAGTATTTATCCTCGCTTTCATTAAACACCTGAGCCTTTAGTATCATATCCGTAAAATAATTTCGATAAACACTTATTGAAGGGCTCAATTTTGAATCGTATAATGTTGTAATATAGTTAAATTCAATTGTTTTTAATTTCTCAGGCATTAAATGCTCTCTCTCTAATCCGCTAGAATATTTTGCCCATAAATCGCTATAAAGAGTTTGAATTGTTGGATTACAAACTGCTTCACCATATAAAAGTTTAAAAATGTGATGTTCCTTTAATGAATAGATTAAAGCAAAACTTGGTATTATGCTTAAATCACTTCCTTCGTACTTGTCGTCAAAAAAATAGGGAGCGTCTGTTCCCTGCGAAATATCATGATGCACATTAAAAGGCATCATTTGTTCTAATCTAATACCAGCGTAAAAAATTAAATTCTTAAACGGATTAATTTGAATTTTAGAAAAAATTGCATTTGTGTAGGCATTATCATCTTTTGCTACAAAATAAAGATCGCTATTTGTTAAATACGAACCCCAAAATGGAATATCTGCTTTATCTGTTCCCTCAAGCTCTATACGGGAATACAAACCTGTTGTTAGGTTTATTTTAGGACTTATTTTATAAAAAACATCAAATTCAGCAACTATACCACTTTCCTTATATTCTTCTGAGAAATAGGCATTATCGACACCAAAAAGATTAAAATTAAAATCATAAGATCTTAGTCGTTTAAAATAATCCAGCTTAAAGTCTAAAGTAAGTTTTTCATTAATATCGTTACGATAACCAGCCGTGAGATAATTATAAGCTTTTTTTACATTGGAACCATCATCTATTGATGGAAAAAAATAGATTATATCATAATAATCTTCCAAGAAAGTTAAATCAAAATAGAAATTATTGAAAGTAGTAGATAGATTAAAGTATATTTTCTCTCTTTCTAGCTGGTTTTCAGTCGTCATGTCTTCGGGAACTCCTAGTATTGGTAATCGACTTGGATCTTCAATTAGTTCATTATACGGAATATTCAAACCTTCGGTAGTATAATAACTTGCGTTTACTGCTATAGACATATTTTCTTTACACTCAGCAAATCTACCAAAAACATCGTAGGTACTTATTGATTCTGCCGAGCTGGAAATTATATTTAATCGCTCGTCATTACAAGTCTTATTAGTTATTATGTTTATAACACCCAAAAAAGCTCCTGTTCCATACATAACAGACTTAGGCCCTCGGACTACTTCAATTCTATCAATTGCTTCTATTGGCACTATATTATAAACACCATGCTGATTTACATTATTAACTAATAATATTATATTGGTTCCGCCCAAAAAACCGCGTACCCCTAATGTTTGATCAAGATAGCTTTTATAAGGAAACAGACCAGGAATGCTCCCCAATGCTTCCATTACATTTTTGTAACCCATTGTTTCAATATCAGCTCTTGTAATTACTACAACACTCGATGGTATATCAGAAATTGATTGCTCAATTTTTCCAGCGGTTGTAACTTTTATATTTAGTAGTTCATCAAGACTTAAATCAAAAAGATATTCCCTATCGTTTACTAATGTAATATCAAGCCTTTTGCCACTTATTTTCACCTCCTGACTAGTGTATGTATCTAAACTAAACCTAAGTATATTATTTCTCGACGGAACAATAATACTATAAGTTCCATCTTGGTTCGAAAAGGTTTTAAAATCGGTTCCCTTTACTCTGATAATAACATTAGATAAAGCATTCTCATTATCATTTATAATTCTGCCACTTACAGTTTGTTGTGCATTTATAGCAGTGCAAAAAAGCATATATGTAACTAAAAATAGTACAGAAACTTTCATTCTTCGATTTTTAAATTTGTATTGCTTAGCTTGGCTAATAATAATTCACTTACATATTATCTATTTCATTCAACATCACCTTTTTGACTATCAATATATGATGATGAAACAAACGTAAATAAATGTACTATTATAGACAGCTAAATATAATGCTTATACTTTAAAATGTCAAGATATGGGTAATAAATTTTAAGAAAAGACTGTAAATTAGTTTTAAAAAAGACCATTTTATACTTGTGTAGTAAGAGTAATTAATATTACTTGCTCTAAATTTCATTAATTTTCGTACATGAAAGCTGCCTCTTTAAAAGAAATAAAACTAGAGTTATACACTCGAACACCAGAAGAATTGCTTGAATTTTGCCTTCGTTTATCAAAATTTAAAAAGGAAAATAAGGAGCTACTAACATATTTATTATTTGAAGCCTATGATGAGCAATCTTATATAGCAAATGTAAAGCTGGAAATTGATGAGCAATTTGACTTAATCAACAAAAGGAGTTATTACCTGATAAAAAAGGGTGTTCGTAAAATATTAGCAAATACCAAAAAGTATATTCGCTATTCAAAACAAAAGAATACAGAAATTGAACTTATGATTTACTTCTGCTCGAAATTAAACAGTTTTAGCCCTTCAATCCATAAGCATACCGCCTTGCATAACTTATACAACAGACAGATTGTTGCAATAAAAAAAGCTATTGCAACATTACACGAAGATTTGCAATACGATTACGAAACAGAAATGGAAAATTTACTTTAAAAAACAAGCATTTATCCTATAAAATATTTTCCTTTATTCGTCTCTTAATCTCCATTTCTAAGCTTACAGGCTCATAATCAAACAATTCTATCAGTAATTTATGAGATTTGGGTACATCCTCTGCTAAATCTGGTGGAAAATTATTTAGCAATTTTAAGCTTTTATAAATAAATCTTACAAATGGTGTAAATGGCAGTAGTAAAAACGAAACTATATTGATTATTACAAGTGGAATGCTTATATGTTTTATCTCTTTCCCACTAATTTCGGCTATTTTTTTTGCTGCTTCAGGAAAAGTATAAGCTTTT
>DAOVUO010000325.1 GCA_030632545.1 Bacteroidales bacterium | reverse complement strand
TAAAAATTTTAAGTTTGCACTAACTAACAAGAATTAAGCCAACCGAATTTGGCGGTAATAGTCAATTATCAATCAACAATCGTCAATAATTTATAGTGATACCCATACACTTGCGTTAGCCCATTAACAATTAACATTAACCATTAATAATGCGCCAGCCAAATCGTCAATCGTCAATCGTCAATCGTCAATCAACAATCGTCAATCGTCAATCAACAATCGTCAATCGTCAATCAACAATCGTCTATTCTAATAACTTTTGCAATAACTTTCTTTTCCAATCTAGATAAGGGGCATATTTAATTGGCGGTTCAATCATAGTTGATTTATCAAGTATTGATTTATAGTGTGTAAAACAGTCGAATCCTGCTTTTCCGTGGTAGCTACCCATACCCGAATACCCAACTCCACCAAAGGGTAGGTTTGAATTTGCCAAATGCATTACTGCTTCATTTACTGCACCACCACCAAACGAAATTTCGTGTAATATTTTTTTGCTATTCTTTTTATTTGATGTAAAAACATATAATGCCAATGGTTTTTCACGGTCTTTAATTATTTTGATTGTTTGGTCAAGATTCTCAAATTCTACAATGGGCAAAATTGGGCCAAAAATTTCATCTTGCATTATTGCATCGTCAAACGAAACATTGTCCATTACAGTTGGTTCAATATATAAAGCATCTTCGTCTGTTTTTCCACCAATTATTATTTTATCAAAATCAACAAGTTGAAGAATTCTATTGTAATGATGGAGACTAATAATTCTTACAAAAGATTCGCTGTTTTTTGGGTCATCGCCAAGAATTGCTACTATTTGATTTTTAATTTCTGCAATTAGTTTCTCTTTTATGCCTTTTTCGGCTAAAATATAATCGGGAGCCACGCATGTTTGTCCACCATTTAAGAATTTTGCCCAAACAATACGTTGTGCACTTATTTTTAAATTAGCATCATTAAACACAAAACATGGGCTTTTTCCCCCTAATTCAAGGGTTACGGGCGTTAGATTTTCAGAAGCGGTTTTCATTATAATTTTACCCACTTTTGAGCTTCCAGTGTAAAAAATTTTGTCGAATTTCTCTTTCAAAAGAGATTTTGTTTCTTCCACACCACCTTCCACTACATGAAAGTATTTTGCATCAAAATTTTCATTTATAATTTTGGCCATTGCATGCGAAGAGTTTAAAGCCAGTTCTGATGGCTTAATTATGGCAGTATTTCCTGCTGCTAGTGCGGGAATAACGGGTGCTAAAGACAGGTGATAAGGATAATTCCATGCCCCAATAGTAAGTGTAACGCCTAATGGCTCTGGTATAATGTAGCTTTTGCCAGGTAGATTAGCCATATTTGTTCCTACTCGTTTTCTTTTACTCCATTTTTTTAGCTTTTTAATGGCAAGATTTATTTCGTGATAAATAATTGAAAGTTCAGTAGCATAATTTTCGAAGCTCGACTTTTTAAAATCATCATAAATAGCCTTATCTAACAGCGTTTCGTTAGACTTTAAAACATCTCTGAATTTTTTTAGCTGTACTATTCTAAAATTTACATCCTTTGTAATATTACTATTGAAATATTCTAATTGTGAATTTACTAAGGTTTTGTAGTTTGTTTTTTCTAATGTTTCCATCCTATCAAATTTTATAAATTGATGTAAATTTGAACATTTTTAAGTTAATTATCAACTTTATATATATCAATACTTAGTTGAAATTTGTCAAACTTGCAGTAAATAAGCATATAAAGGTTAATAATTAGCAACTCAGTTTAATAAAAAAACTTTTACAAAGTTCTTTTTCATTAGATACAAAAAAACGAGAGAAGTAATTTCTCTCGTTTTTTTGCAGATCTGCTAGCGTGATCGCAGCTAGTAGGGTCTATTTTTAAATGCTATTTTTTAACTCTTTCAGAGTATGAGCGGTCTCTAGTATCTACTTTTATTACATCGTCAACATTAATAAACAAAGGAACATAAATAGTTGCGCCAGTTTCTACTGTGGCTGGTTTTAGTGAGTTTGATGATGATGTATCACCTTTAATTCCAGGCTCGGTGTAAGTAATTTTGAGCTCAACAAAGGGCGAAAGCTCTACTGATATTATGGTTTCTGTATCAGCATGAACAATTAAACTTACTTCCATACCATCCTTAAATAAATCGGCGTTTGGAATCATATCTTCTGGTACTGATGTTTGTTCAAAAGTTTCTTGATGCATAAAATGATAACCCAAATCATCTTTATATAAATATTGATGTGGACGATGTTCAATACGTGCTAATTTAATTTTAACTCCTGCATTAAAAGTATTCTCGATTACTTTTCCTGTATTTAAACTTTTTAGTTTTGTGCGTACAAAAGCAGGGCCTTTACCTGGTTTTACATGCTGAAATTGGACAATTGTATAAAGGTCGTTATTATGTTCTATGCAAAGTCCGTTTTTGAAATCTGATGTTGATGCCATATCAATAAGGTTTAAAAATTTGCTCCAAAAATAGTTTAAATCATTTAATTATTTAGTGAAAAAAGAAATAAGCAATAAAAATAGCTGCAATAATTCCCACAAAATCCGCAATTAGACCAGCAGGCACTGCATGGCGTAATTTTTTAATTCCAACAGAGCCAAAATAAACCGCAATAATATAAAAAGTGGTATCTGTTGCGCCTTGGAATGTTGCCGCTAATTTCCCTGCAAAAGAGTCTGGTCCATATTCTTTCATTGTTTCTACAAAAAAGCCACGAGCACCGCTTCCGCTTAATGGTTTCATAAGTGCGGTAGGTAATGCATCTACAAAATCGGTATTTACATTCATTTGTCGCATTAGCCATGCTATTCCGCTTGTAATGTAATCGAGAGTCCCCGACTCTCTAAAAACGCCAATAGCGACTAAAATAGCTATTAAATAGGGAATGATTTTAATTGCAATACCAAAGCCGTCCTTAGCACCTTCTATAAAACTTTCGTAAACATTTATTTTTCTGATGAAGCCTAGTACGATAAACGAAATTATAATACTGAAAAGCAAAATGTTACTTCCAAGTGTAGAAACAATCTCTATTTGTTCTTTGGGTAAGGTGTTTAATTGGTATATCAGTCCCGAAATTAGTAGTGCAAAGCCAGCTAGGTATGCTAAAATCACTTTGTCGAATAAGTTTATTTTCTGATAGAGTGCCACTGTTATTAATCCTGCTATTGTAGAGGCACTTGTAGCTAGTAAAATGGGGACAAATACATCGGCTGGATTTGCTGCTCCCATTTGAGCGCGGTAAACCATTACCGATATTGGAATAAGTGTTAAGCCAGATGTATTGAGTACCAGAAACATTATCATTGCATTACTGGCCGTATCTTTTTTCTTATTTGTTTCTTGTAACTGACTCATTGCCTTTAATCCCATTGGGGTTGCGGCATTATCCAAACCAAGCATATTGGCGGCAATATTTAGCATCATCGAGCCAAAAGCTGGGTGGTCTTTATCAAGTTCGGGAAAAAGGCGTTGGAAAAAAGGGCCAATTAGGCGACTAAGTATTTTAACCATGCCTGCTTTTTCTCCTATTTTCATTATTCCCATCCAAAGAGCTAATACACCAGTGAGACCTAAGGATAAATCAAATCCAGTTTTGGCCATATCAAAAGTGCTCTGAACGAGTGCCGAAAAAATTGTCATGTCTTGAAAAAAGATGAGTTTTATAAGTGCACTTATAAAGGCAATTACAAAAAAAAGAATCCAAATATAATTTAAAACCATACCGTTAGATTTTGTTTACACTATTAAATTCATGTAATTGCTTTTTGTAAACTATTTAATTACTTGAGAGATAGTTTTTAAAGCAAGTCATGCTTACAAATGTAATGATTGTTTATTTTGTTTTTAGATTAAAAAAATCAGCTAAAAATTTTAATTAAAGTAATAATTTACAAATTTAACTATTTAATTAATATAAAAAAATGTGCCAAAATTGATTTTTTTTGTTAAAAGTGCTGTTTTTTGGCATTAGCTTTGTCGTTGACTGCTTAGTATGCTTGGATATATTTGCTTTTTGTGAGGATATAAAATAAACTTTTTCTAAATTTTGTAGTTTAATTTTGAGGGTAAAAAATTTAAAAGTTTTTCTAAATTTATTTAAATGTTGGAACTGAATGAGGATGAC
>DAOVUO010000306.1 GCA_030632545.1 Bacteroidales bacterium | reverse complement strand
CCACATGGAATAGAAAAAAAAATAATTAGCTTATCTATTTGATACTTTTTAATTATTCTATTTATTTTAAATAAAGCAGAAAGTACAAAACTTAGCATTTCAATCATATTTGATTGATTTTTATGCCTACGTATTGCCCAAATGCGTTCCACAATTACATTATTCTCTTCAATTGGGCTAATTGTACTTCCGTAATTTGCAGTAAGTTCAACTACTTTATTTCCTGCGGCTACAAGTTCTTTTGCTAAATAATAGTTTTGCCTTGCAGCGCCAGCACCAATAGGTGGATATTCGTAATTTACAATCAGAATATTCATTAACTTACTTTTTTTACGTCATTTAGCATTATAAAAATCAATATAAAAACAAAAAAAGCGACTGCTGAGGCTGCGTAAAAAGCTCCATCTATATTTGCATAGGCATAAGCTAATCCAATTAATATTGGGCCAATCGTTTGTCCTATTCTCAGCACCATTCCATTTATCGACATAAAAACTGCTCGTTGTTCTATTGGAGCCATTGCTGCTAATAAAGTTTGTAGGCTTGGAATATTCATTCCCTGTGCTATACCAAATAAGGCTACTGGAATAAGTAATAAATATAAATTATCTAAATTTGGCACTAATAATCCTACTACTGAATAAAGTACAAATGCAATTTTAAGTAAAGTCGTTTCTTTAAAATGTTGAACAAGCTTTCCTAATTGAGCGGCTGTGATAGCCGTAAATAATGAGCTTGTTGATATAAATAGTCCTATTTGAAATGGATTTAATCCAAATTTATCACTTAATAGGAAAGGGAAATAGCTTAAAAATGCGCCGTATAGAATAACAAAAGTGAAAATGCTAATTATAAAAAGACCAATAACTGATTTATTTTTAATACTAATATAAGCGTTTTTAAAATACTCTCTTATGTCTTGGTTTCTCTCAGGTTCAGGGTTTTTAAGAGTATAAATAACTGCTAAGCCTACAGGAATTGCTAAAAGAGGAAGAATAAATGGTGCGTACCATGCAAAAGTTGCCAAAAGGCCTCCAATAAATGGATATATTGCAGTTCCTATACTCAGTACACTTGCATTATATCCCATTGCCATTGCTCGTTGCTTTCCTTTATAAATATCGCCAATTAGTGTAACATTTAGCGAACCTATAGCGCTAGCACCAACTCCTTGTATAAAACGAAAGATTAGCAGTATTTGAAAATCTCTAATAAAAAAACAGGCAAATCCAGCAAAAGCAAACAAAAATAAGGACGGAATTAAAACTGTTTTTCGTCCAAAACGGTCAGCAATAATACCAGATATAGGAGTAAGTATTATTCCAGGAAAAGTAAATACACTAATAAGTAGTGCAATTTGAGTTTCTTTTAAATTAAAACTTTTTGCAATTGTTGGAAAAGCAGGAGTTAAACTGGCCACTCCAAGTACTGCTATTAGTGTTATTCCAAAAATAATATGTAATGATTTGTCACGGTATATTTTGTGTTGATTCATTTACTTTGCTTAATTTTGTTTTGAAAAGATATCCCAAATATAATAATTTTCAACTTAGCATTTATTATACTCGTATCGCTATTAGATTTTGTAATCGGAAAAATTGCGTCCCCAATTTACTCGGGAGTAAACAATGCCGATAGATTGAAATTTTGCAATAAAAACAAAGCATTCACACAATTACTATTATTGTATTGGTATAATCTGGGTCTGAATAAACAAATCAGTATTTTTAAAAAATTGTAATATGTGGATAATACAATTTTATCATTATATTTGCAGTTTTAATAGCAATTAGTTTATTAATTTATGGACAAAAAGATTATTTATATTGATGACGAAGAATTGAACCTTCATCTTTTTAAAATACATTTTAAAAAAGCCTACGATGTATATACTACTAGTTCTCAGTATAAGGCTCTTGAATTAATAGATAAAGAGACTATCCAAGTGGTAATTACTGACTTTAAAATGCCAAACATGAATGGAATGGAGCTTATCGAAAGAATAAAAGAAACTCATCCAAATACAAAATGTATGATACTTAGTGGCTTTTTAGAAACAGATATTGTTACCGATAAGTCTTTGGTTTATGAGTTTATTAGTAAGCCATTTAAAAAAGATGCAGTAATAGATTTAATTGAAAATGCCTTTTCTTCTCTTAATTTTGGTGTATAATAGGTAGATATATACTAAATGTTGTGCCTACATTAATCTTTGATTCTACCTCAATTCTACCATTGTGTGATTCAATAATACCGTGTACAATGTAGAGTCCTAATCCAGTACCTTCTCCAACTTCTTTTGTAGTGTAAAAAGGATCAAATATTTTGTTTACTTGCTCTTCTGAAATTCCACTACCTGTGTCAGTAATTTTAAAAACCACATTATCGTTTTTATATTTAGCAGCTGAGATAGTAATATCGCCCTTGGTTTTAATTGCTTGAATAGAGTTGTTTATAAGGTTTACAAATAATTGATTTAGCTTTCCTGGTAAACATTCAATTTCTAGTTCCTCGGGGAAGTTTTTAATAACATTTATTCTATATTTATAATTGTTTTGTAGAAGTAATAATGCATCCTGTACGCATATTATACTATTGTAAATCATAAAATTGTCTTTCCCTGAGTAGGCATAATTTCTTAGACTAGAAATAATTGCAGTTGTTTTTTCAATTCCAGTTTCAATAGCTTTTTTAATTAGGCCAATTTCTGCTATTTCTTGTTTTATTTCAGGATCAGTTATTTCAACGGAACCTATAACCGAATCAAAAATTTCGAAAAGAGCCTGCGATCCAGAAGATATATAATTGATAGGATTGTTTATTTCATGGGCAATACCAGCTGTGAATATACCTAAAGAGGCTAGTTTTTCCGATTGTATAAGTTTGTTTTGTGTTGCACTAAGTTCTTTTATAGTTGCTTCTAGTTTGTCCTTTTGAGTATTAAGATTTTCATTTAAATTATTAAGTTCTTCCACATTTTCATTTAGTGCTAATGTACGTTCTCTAACCATTTGCTCCAGATTTTTTCTGTAGTTATCTAATTCTATTGCAATTTTCTTTTTCTCATCAATATCTCTTACGGCCGCTAAAATTCTTTTTTTATCGCCTATAACTGTTGCAATAAGTGCTACTTCTACCCAAAACAATTCACCATTACTTTTTTTGGCATGCCACTCAAAAACTTGTTTTCCTTCATTTATTGCTTTCTCTATTTTTTCAGCTCCATTTTCACCATCATAAGGCGCAATACCAGAACATAAGTCTGCAAAACTTATATTTGGAATTTCTTTTCTATCATATTTATATATTTTAAGCATAGAATCGTTTACATCAACAATACTTCCATCTTCAACTTTATGAATAAATATTGCATCGGTACTAGCATTAAAAATTTGGCGATAATTTCGCTCACTTTGCATTAACTGGATTGAATATTTTTCTTTTTTTGCAATTTCTTCTTTTAGCTTCTTATTTGATTCTTTAAGTTCTTTTGTTCTTTCGTCAACTTTTTTCTCAAATAATGCAGATGTTTTTCTTTTCGAGAAATATGCTTTTATTAGTAGAATTCCAATAATAAGTAAACTAAAACCCAGTATTACTAATAGTACCAAAATTCTATCTTTTGTTTGAATCAGAAAGTCTTTTTCATTTAGATTAGCCATTTGTTCTTTAATTTTGACTTCTCTAATTTTTATTTCATTATCAAGTGTACTTACTTCATCTTGACTTAACTCTATTTTATCCTGAAGGTTTGATCGTAAGTTAGTAAGAGCTATGTTGTCTTTTTGTACTTTTTGGTATGTAGTTGCTTGATTTGTCAATTGCTTGCTTTGTTGTGCTATTTTTTGTTGCTGAATTACCGTTGAGTCATTCAATTTTTCAAGAGTTCTACTACTTTCAAAAATCATATTTTGTAAATTTTGAATAGAAGCATTTTTCTCAATAATTTCTTTCTCTTTTTTCTTATTCTCTATTTCTAGTGCTGCAACTTTTTGTGTGTTTTTGTTTAAAAGCTCTTGTGTCGTTTTGTATAATTCTTTAATATCAAGTACACTACCGCCATATAGAAGAAGTTCGTCGCTATAGTCAAAATTTGTAAGAATAAGATTTTGTTTGTTTACTTCAAAGCCAATTTTGTTTGTTTTTTTGTTAAATACAAAATTAATCATACTATAAAGCGGCTCATTTAGCTCATTTGTTACAAGCAGAATATTTTTGCTTTGTGCTATTGAAAAGAGTTCTTTAATACTTCCGTTATATTTTTCGTCTACATAAAGTACTTGAAAATTGTTAATGCTAGTTATATTCTCAAGCGTATTTATTTTAATAATTTTCTTTTTGATTAATTTGTTTTTTGCAATTAGTGAAAGTTCATTTTCAAGTATTT
>DAOVUO010000441.1 GCA_030632545.1 Bacteroidales bacterium | reverse complement strand
TTATTGGACAAGCTGCTGATTACGAGTTCTGTGTGAGTTTAGTTGCCGCAACTTGGACAAAGTTTAACGAGCAATTTTTAAGTAGAAAAGAGCAAAAACTCTTTATTTCCATCAAGTTCGAACTTTATTTTTTTCTGAAACGATAGCCCTAGTTTGTTAAGTAATTTAATAGATGCAGTATTGTTCTCTAGTGTAATGGCAAGTATTGTAGTTATATGCAGTTTCTCTTTTGCATATTTTAGCACAGCTTTTGCTGCTTCATAGGCATAGCCTTTTCCCTCGAAATGGGGCAATAGCGCAAAACCAATATCAACATTTGGTAATTCTTTTCTGTTTACTAATCCACATGCTCCAATTGGTTTGTTATTAGACTTTAATCTAATTTTATATACTCCATATCCATCTTTCTGATAGCCTTTTATAATTTTATTTTGAATATAGTTTTTGGCATTTTCAATACTATTTATACCTCTATCACCAATAAATTTTAACCAAGTAGCTGTATTCATAAACTCATAATAAAAGGCTGCGTCTTTTGTACTGGCCTCAGAGAGTATAAGTCTTTCAGTTTTTAGAATATCCATTTACAACTTGTTTTAGTATTCTATTAAAATCAGAAGTAGGAGCAAAGCAATTCCCATCGGTACAAAGATAGTATTTAGCTTTTTCATTTGAATATTTAATATCATTAAGAATTGGCAGTACTGAGTTTGATTGTTTTACGAACATAATCATTTGTGGTAAATATAATTTGTTTAATTCTGAATTAAGCAAAATTGTTTCCTTGTTTCCATTGATTAGCAATTCAAACTGTTTGTTTTGTTGCGATAGCATGAATGACAGTTGTGAACCATAATTTTCGGGTTTTGAGTAAATTGTATTATCCTTAGCAATTAAAAATAAATACTTTTTGGTTCTAAAAACAATATTAAAGTAATTCGCAAGATAGTTCTCACATGCAATTACCGATGGCAAATGTCTGTCGTCGCTTGGGAAGTGCATAAATTTTGTTCTGTTATTTATGTAGTAATCAAACAATTTTCTGGCAAAAAGTATATGATCTTCATCAAAATCCTGATTATAAAGTGAAATTAGAGCTTTTGCTGTATATAAATAATCTTCGGGATAGTCTTTAGCATTTATTGATTTGTTAGCTAAATAAAAGTGCTGGAGTTTATTTTTGCTTTCAAATTTTTGGTGTAAGAAACGTGCAATAGCTTGTGCTTTATGTAAATATTGTTTGTTTTGCGAAATTTTGTATGTATTTGCAAATGCCTCCATAAGCAATGCATTCCACGAAGTGATTAATTTAGGGTCGATATTTGGATTAATTCTATTTTGCCTAACTTTCAGCAGTTTTGCTTTAATTCGTTTTTTAGTTTTTATCCAAGTGATGAGGCTTAAATTTTGGTTTTTCGCAAATAAACTATCACTATAGCTTGTATTTAGGTGATAGCTATTGTTTTCCCATTTCCAACTAGGCAGAATATTGTAATATTTTTGAGCTAAACTATAATCGTTTTGTAAAGCCTTTTTAAGCTCTTTAAGTGAATAAATATAGTAACTTCCTTCTGTAATTTGGTCTGCATCCATTGAGCCATAGAACAATGGAGTAGGAGAGTGCAACTGTTTTATTACAAAATTAGCTGTTTGTATGGCGATTTGTTTATATAGCTTGTCCTCAAATATTAAATAAGCATTTGCATAAAAGTTAATTAGTTGTGCATTAGTATAGAGCATTTTCTCAAAATGGGGAATATGCCAGTATGTGTCCATCGAAAAGCGGAAGAATCCGCCTTCAATTTGGTCGTTAATTCCACCTAAAGCCATATTATTTGCTGTAGTTTGCAGATATTTACTAGGTATGGGACTTTTATTTATTGTATAGCTATGCAATAAGTAGTTAAGTAGGGGCACACTTGGATATTTTCTGCTATAACGTGTTGGGATAAGTCCTCCATTTATAGTGTCAAGTTTTGAAAATAGTTTAGCGTTAATTTCCTCAATACTATTAAATTGTTCTGTAATTGGAGGTTTATTTTCAATTATTTCTGTGAGTCTAAAACTTGAATCTTGTGCATAATTATTTGCTACATTCAGTAATAAAGCTTTCCATTTTTTTGGTTTAAGATAAATCCCTGTCCAAATTACTTTTTTTTCCGCATTTAAAATAAAATGCATTGGCCAGCCAGCCCAGCCAGTTAGTTTTTCTTGCAATTCAGCATAATGAGCATCTATATCCGGAAATTCTTCTCTATCAATTTTTACAGAATAGTAATATTGGTTCATTACTTCTGCAATTTCCTTATTCTGAAATGATTCATGCTGCATTACATGACACCAATGGCAGGCTGAATAACCAATACTGAGAAGAATTAGTTTATTTTGCTCTTTCGCTTTTCCCCAAATATTATCAGACCAAACATGCCAATTTACAGGGTCTTTAGCATGCATTTGGACATATAAACTTGCTGAATTTTTTAAATTTGTTTTATTATCTAGTTTATTACATGATATTATGCTAAGAATGATGAATAAATAAATAAAAGTGGTTTTCATTTGAGCACTAAAATACTCTTTTATAATTTAATCCATTTTTAAGACTGTATTGTACCAATCCAATTTCGGGAGCAAGATATACATTGGTTACAGTAAAATCGGTATAGAATTCTGAAAAATCTGCAAATTTAAAGTGCATAATTTGTTCAAAAACTTGTTCGTTTACTTCATAATTTTCCAAAAACTCAACACTCGAAAATATAATTTCTACTTTTTCATATCCTTTATCAGTCATTAAATAAGACTTATAACCCCAGTCAGAATAAAAATTAGAAATAACTTGCTCTTTAAAATCATAATGAACACTAATATTCCCAAAACTTAAACTCAAGTAATCGCCATAAGGTGGCCAACCAGCAGTTAAAATGGTCATATAATCTATATAAAAATCTACATTGTTTTTATAGCTTTGCGTATAACTTTCGGTATTTGTAATACTTGTTGTTATTCCCATAAACGACGACCACGAAGGTGAAAATTCATGATTGTCAGTCCATTTTGTAAAACTTGAGCTTATACCGTTATCGTCTT
>DAOVUO010000457.1 GCA_030632545.1 Bacteroidales bacterium | reverse complement strand
TTTATTTATTAGCTCATTAAGTGCTTTTTCGTATAATTTATTTGCATTTTCTAGCTTAGTTTTATTCTTTATTTTAGCTATTCTCAATAAATCAAAATATAATAAGGCATTTTCGTTGGTTTTATCAGTTAATCTAAAACGTAAAATATCTTGATACAAAAGTACAACATGATATAAAAAAGAAGCACTATCAGATGTTGTAATTTTATGGTTTACAAAGTCTTCTGCACTAGTAAAGTATACTTCATTATTTAAAGAAAACTCATCTTTTGGCTTATTTAATTGCATCTGAGAATTACTGTAAAATTTTATAGCCTCATAAACCAAAAAATCGTAAACTGTTGGCATAAAATCAGCAGGCATAGCGGCATTGGTTTTCAGCAATCCATAATCTTCTAATGGAATTTTTTTAAGAATTTCACTTTCTTCAAAGCAAAGTTCATACTCTCTATGTATTTTTTTTGCAAAATCATCTACTGTCCAAGTATTAAAATCCTCAGGACTAGAAGCCAGTGATGTTCTTCCTAAAATTTGCCATCTATCGTTTTGATAAAGTTGCCAGTAAAAACGAGCCATTACAAAGTGTAATAGGGCTTTTTGTTCTCCTTCAGAATCTTTTGCCAACTGCTCTATATATGTCATCGAGCTATCAATACCTTTTTCTATTGTAATATTTGTTAGCCTAGTTTTATATAAAACGGCCTTAATTGTTTGTTGTACTTCTTTCTCTGCCAAGCTTTTCAGCATAATTTTATCAACAGTTTCAAGTGCCGATTTTGGAAGCGATTCATTTTCATATTTTTCAACGCTCTTCCACAATTTATTGTATTCACTCATGTTTTGGGATTTAAGTTGAATTGAAAATAAAATTATGCTAATAAATAAAATAAAAAATTTAGAGATTTTCATAGTGTTTTATTTTACAAGATAATGAAATCCATATTTATCCACAAATTATACAATCATATATTATTTTTTTTATATTTTTATCGAAAATATATACTATGGAAAACCGTATTTATCCTATTGAACACAAAGGTAAAACTATCTATTTTTCTAATTGGGCAAATTTAGATGACCCAAATAAAATGGTTGAAGTAATTGAGTACACAACTAATTTTATTTTGGAAAAAAAAGAATATGAGCTGCTAGAAATTATTGATATTTCAAACTCTTATGGATTAAAAGAAGGATTAGCCGCTGCAAAAATATCAGCCGCCAAAACAAAACAGTTTAGTAAAAAGAAAGCAATTATTGGGGTTAATTCAAAAGCAAAACAATTTCTACTTAACTTTGTAAATCAAATGATAGGAAAGGACATAGTCGCATTCGAATCAAAAGAAGAAGCTTTAGAGTGGTTGGTTATAGATTAAATCAAAAAAATCTTATAAATACTTCTTTTTGATAATGTCGGAATTTAACAAAAAGCCTGAAATTGCTGTAAATATGGCAATTATAGAAATAATTATTGCTAATTTTCCCCAAGCAGTATCCATTTCAATTCTTTGTTGTACATAACCATATAATGAATAAAACCATGCAATTGAAGCAAAATAGCTAAGTATTTGAATGGCAATCAACATAATACGCTTTTTAATAAAAAGTAAAAATGGAATAAGCAACGACAAAATCATTAAATATGTATTATCAATCCTACTAAAATGTGCCGCTAGCATTAAAAAAGAAACAGCTACCATTACTATTCTAATTACCATAATATATTTTTTTTATCTTCCTGTTTCATCAAAAACAGAAGTATTATTTTTTAATATTTTAAGAATAATGTAAATAACAAAAGAAATAACAAATGCATATAACCAAACTGAATTTAAATCAATGATATTATCACCTTTAACTACTCTTCCAATTAGCTCAAACAAATAAAAAACGGTAAAAACAGCGGTAATACCATTTTTCTCCTTTTTTATTACTTTTTTCCAAGAAAAATTAAGTACCGACTTTCTAAAATTAGAAACCGCAGGTATAAAAGCAGGAGTTTGACTAGCCCAATCAGTGTAAACTTCACCAAATTTTCGTCTTAAGAACTGCTCCTCAGCATACATAATGCGCTCGTAATAAACCCAATAAACAAAAACAAAGGTAGTAACAAACCAAATATCATGAGTTAACATTGCAAGACCAAGCCACATAAAAAAATTTCCTAAATAAAGCGGATGGCGTACAATCGAGTATATCCCACTTGTGTTAAGCTCATCAGCAACCTGACTCTCCGTATTTCTACCAGATGTATTTTTAGGTGTGTGACCCACAGTATATATCCTAACTACCAAACCTATAAAAGTAACTACCAAACAAATTAATTCGTAATATGTTGCCATTTCAATAAAATCAACAGAAACATATTGCTTATAAGCATACAAAAGCATTCCAAATACCAAAATTATAATTGGTAAAATTCCACGATATTTAAAGAGAAAATTTCCTTGAGCCTCAAACTCTTCTTGTAAAGCCATTCAAATTTTATTTACATTATTTCTATTGGCAAATTAAAGAATATATTTTCACTTACTAAAGTTTTCTTTTGCGAAAAATTTGCTCTAATTAATAATTCTATTAAATCAGCACAAATAATTCATTATAGAAGCATAAAATAAAATTTTGGTCTAAAGAAATTTTTTCAACAATAGATTAAATTCTAAATTTGCCCGAAAATATATTTATGATTTCTCTAACATACAAACAACGTCTAAGCCTATTATTACTGTCGGTTTTATTATTAAGTTCTGCTTGGATTACAAAAGGCTTTTCACTTTTTATTGCCTTAGTTCCATTATTTTTGGTAGAAGACTATTACGAAAAAAATAAAGAAAAGTACAGCAGTACAGTAATGCTACGCTTATCCTATGTATTATTTGTTCTTTGGCATTCGATTATGGCATGGTGGATAGGCTATGCTAGTGTAATGGGTGTCATATTTGTAATTTTGCTAAACTCATTTTTTTACGCTCTCGTATTTTG
>DAOVUO010000259.1 GCA_030632545.1 Bacteroidales bacterium | reverse complement strand
CTTTCGAAAAAAAGAAAAAATAAACGAAAAACGAGTCTGGAATCAATAATTATCACATTCCTTAGGATAAAATAAATAATATTTTGTAATTGTTCTTCCTAATGTTGTTAAATTGGAAATATCTGAAGCCTCAGTAATATCCTTTGCTGTGCCATCTTTATATTTTACCATAATTCTTTCGTTAGATATTTTATAAGCTTTATTACTTATTGTTCCGTGGCTATAAATAAATGGCAAATCAGAGTCTTCTAAACTAAACTGTTTTTTTACACATTTAGCAATTTTTTCCACTCTAGTATGTATATCTTCTGGTAATGAATCAAAAATATGTAAACGCATTAATTCTCTGGAAAGAATTTTTTTACTGAAATAAGATAAAATCTTATCCGAATGAAATGCCCAATGTTTAATTGCTGCTACAACTTCTGTATCATCAAGCATTAGATACATTTCAGATGCGTTTAATACTTGACCACAACAGCTAAATTCCTTATCTAAATCAACTAGTTCGTTAATCTGATTATTTAAAAATGGCTTGAGAATATCTGGCACAAAAATATCTACATTATTTTCCACCAAATAGTTTGCTCTTTTAATAATATGCAATAAATGCAATTCAGCAGCAACTACTGTTTTATGCAAATAAACCTGCCAATACATTAATCTACGTGCAATTAAAAATTTTTCAACACTGTAAATCCCTTTGCTTTCTATGGCCAATTCACCATTATAAACATCAAGCATTTTTATAATTCTGTCGGAACCAATATTGCCTTCAACAACACCTGAGTAAAAACTATCTCTACGCAAATAGTCCAGTCTGTCCATGTCTAATTGACTAGATACTAGCTGATGTAAGAATTTTTTGTGATATGAGTTTTTAAAAATTTGAATACATAAATCCAATTTTCCTGGATATTCCTCATTTAGTTTTTGCATATAGTGTAAAGAAATATCCTCATGCGAAACATTTTTCACAAATTGAAACTCAAGAGAATGAGAAAAAGGCGCATGCCCAACATCGTGAAGTAGAATAGCTAAAAAAACAGCTTCCTTTTCTTCCTCTGTTATCTCAATTCCCTTTGAAACAAGCTCTTGAATAGCCAAAGTCATTAAATGTAATGCTCCTAAAACATGCTGAAAACGTGTATGCACAGCACCTGGGTACACTAAATGACTTAAACCTAGTTGCTTTACTCTTCTTAACCGCTGTACAATAGGATGTTGAATTATATCAAAAATAAAATTACTAGGAATTTTAATGAAACCATATACAGGATCGTTTATTATTTTAAGCTTATTTTGCATATTTTTTATTGTTTATGTCTGAAATGTAAAAAAAAAACCGATTAAAATGGAATTCTAAAGTATTTTTTGTATTTTTTGGGTTCAAATTTAATATGAAGTAAATTAAAAAAACTGAAATGAAAAAACTAAGTACATTTATTGTCATGCTGTTAACTTTTGTTGTAGCTTGCGGGCCATCAATAGAAGGAGAACAGAAAGCTTGGGACGCAAACGTAAATTCTGTTGATAAGCTAAAAAATGAGTATCCTGCCTATGCGCAACTTATAGATTATAAACTTACTGAAGCACAAAAAATATGGGATGCTTCGTTAGCTATTGGTGATGAGGAGAAAAAAGCTGAGAAAATGCAGGAAGCAAATAACTTTTTTGAAAAAGGAAGTATTTCTGTTTTGCGTAATTTGAAATCGAATATTGATAGACTAAAAAGAGAAAAGGATAATTTATTAAAGACAACAGCACCTGATTATTCTTTTACAAGCAAAATAAACAATGCAGTTACTGAGGCCAATAGTGCTGTAGATGCTGCCGAAAATAGTTTGTATGTGAAAGGTAATTTAACTAAAGAAGATGCAGATGTTCAACTTAGTAGAGTTGGAACAAAATTAAGCGATGCAACAAGAACTTTAAAAAGTGTGGCTGAATCAATTACAAAATATAAACAAGAGCAAGAAGCTAAACTGAAAAAAGAGCAAACTAAAACAGAAACACAAACTACTGTAGCCAAGGAAGAGGCTAAGCCAATTAAATGTGAATATTGTAGTACATCAAGTCCAGCAGGAAGTACTAAATGTAAATCATGTGGTGCGGCATTGCCTTCGAAATAAAATATTGAAATAAATAATTGAATCCGATAGTGATTATATTGCTATCGGCTTTTTTTTATACAAATAATCTCTACTTTTGAGAACTATTCAATTTGATTAGGATCTTTTTTTTTAAATTTATTTTTATGGCAATTAAAGTATTGGTAATTAGTAATTACAGGAATTTTCATTCCAATCGTCCCGAAGCTGAAATATTTATCGGCCTAGTTAAATTAGGTTTTGATATTACAATAATGACTTATGATGATTCTGAATACGCCAAGCGTTTTAAAAAAGCAGGAATAAAGGTAATTGACTTTCATCCAGAGAGAAAGTTTGATAGAAAAGAGATTGCGTTTATACGTCAGAATATTATTGAAAATAATTATGATATAATGCAACTATATAATAGTAAATCAACAGTTAATGGAATACAAGCAGCTAAAGGACTTCCAGTAAAAGTTGTATTGTATCGAGGATTTGCGGGGCATTTAGATTGGTATTCACCAAATGCTCATTTTAAACATTTGCATCCACGTGTAGATAAAATTGTTTGTAATTCAATTGGTGTAGAGCAAGTTTTTCAGAAAAAGAAGTTTTTTGATAAATCAAAACCTATTACCATAAATAAAGGTCATCGCTCAGAATGGTATTCAAGTACCAAACCAGCTGATATGAGTGAATTTAATTTGCCTAAAGATGCTTTTATTTTAATAAATGTGGCCAATAATAGACGAATGAAAGGAATTAAATATCTTGTGGAAGCATTTAATAGCTTACCCGAGGAATTGCCAATTTATTTGTTTCTTGTAGGACGTGATATGGATAATAGTATAAATAATAAGCTGCTAACAAGTAAAATAAATAAAGCTAAAGTTAGATTTACAGGACACAGAAAGGATGCTTTGAGTCTTGTAAAATCTTCTGATGTTTTTGTTCTTTCGTCAATTAAAGGCGAATCTATAACAAAAGCTGTTTTGGAGGCTATGTCAATAGGAACAGCACCAATTATTACTGATATTCCTGGTAATACTGAGCTGGTAATTAATAATAAAAATGGACTGATTGTAAAGCGTAAAAATCCTCAGGAACTGAAAGATGCAATTTTAAAGCTCTATCAAAATAGAGATTTGGTGGAAGAATTTGGACTGAAAGCAAAAGAACATATAGATACTGTTTTGAGTAGTGAAACAACAATTCAAAAAATGAAAATCTTTTACGAAAGTTTGGTGGAAGAAAAAAAATAATTATTTTTTCACTGTTATAAGCAACTATTTATAGCTAACGGAAGTTTTTTTGTAAGTTGAGCAATTGCTTGTTCTCTGTTTTGGAACAAGATTTGCAAACCCCCTGTTAGAACTTACATATCTATTTTGTTAACGATTAAACTTTAATCACATGCCATATAGACGCTTACCAAATACAGATGCAGCACGACTTCGTGCTTTAATATTAGCCTTAAAAAAGGGCAAGCAAATTTCTCCAACAAATTTAGCTTATAAGTATAATTATTTTCACAAATTAGAAATACTAATACCTAAATTTGACGAGGCAGTTAAAGATTCTGATATCAAGCTAAAAGAACAAGCTAAAATTAGTGAACAATACAGAGAAGCTAAACGAAAAGCCAGACTCTATGTTTCTCATTTTGTACAAGTACTAAATATGTGCATTTCAAGAGATGAAATGCCTGAAAAAACTCGTACATTATATAAATTACCTATTGAAGGAACAAAAGTTCCAAGCATAAATAAAGATGAAGATTTGCTTCAATTATCCAAAGACATTATGGAAGGTGAAGCTAAAAGAACACAAAAAGGGGAAACGCAAATTTTTAACCCACGTATGTCTTTTGTTAAAATCCATGTAGAAAAATTCGCTGTGGTGATGCATGAATACAAAAAAACTCAAAACGATTATCAAAACGCACAAATTCAAGTACAAAGGCTTCGTCCTGATGTGGATGATTTAATATTAAAAATATGGAATCAAGTTGAATTGCATTTTGAGCAATTAGATGATGAGCAACGTATAAAAAAGTTAGGTGACTACGGAATTGTATTCTTTGAAAGAAAACAACAACAAGAAGCGGAAGAAGATATTTAAAAATAAATTGAGGTGCTTTTTTTAATAAATATTTGAAGTACAAAGGATTATTTTTATTGAAAAAAAAATGCTAAAAAAAAGCATAAAAAAATTTTTTAGAAAAAAAAAATACTATACATTTGCAACCGCAATAGCAACTGGTACCATAGCTCAGTTGGTAGAGCAACGGACTGAAAATCCGTGTGTCCCTGGTTCAATTCCAGGTGGTACCACTTTTAGAATGAGGATATTGTAACGAAAGTTTATAATATTCTCATTTTTAGTTTCATATTATTCAAGAGTGAATTAAATTGAAACTTATTTTTTCACTTTTTCGGTAAAATGTTTGACTTATGTGTGACTTGAAATTTTATCGAAATGACTACTTCGCATTTTCTGTTATTAGGTTGTTCCAGTTGCTCTCCCAAGTTAAAAGTTTTATATTATTTGTTTCAAGCTCCGTAGGATTTAAAAGAAAAGATGAAAATGAAGTATTTACTCCACAAGGAACTAAAAGTACTTGAATGATGGTGAGGGTGAGGAGGTTGGGGGTAAGGGTTTTGATTTGCTGGTTTTATAAGACAGTTATGCGTTAGCCCAATCGTCAATCGTCAATCGTCAATCGTCAATAATCAATAATTCAATCACTGTTTGTAAAATGATAGCGTTTTGTTTCTTCAGCGGAGCGATTAACGTCGGAGTTGGTGAAAGTGTGGTGGCAAAAATATTT
>DAOVUO010000331.1 GCA_030632545.1 Bacteroidales bacterium | reverse complement strand
TTTTAAAATTGAATTAAGTATAACTTTATTAGCCAAAGAGTCTGCAACAGATTGGGAGCATATTGAAATCAATTATGATAATCCTCAATCTTTGCTTGAAACTGATAAAAATATTAAAAAGCTTTTGGATGCCACAGATAAACTTGGCTTTTATCACAGCAAACCATTTAACACTCTTTCCAATGCACAATTTTGTGCCGATCCAAATTATCAAGCCCAAGGTGAATATGGTTTTACTGCCAATCAATTATCTGATGCAACGGCAAAAATAAGTATTAGTGGCGGTACTAATGCCGATAGTGCTTTTTATGCCTGTTTAATTACCCGTATCAATGGTTTATGTATTGCTGAACATCTTATCAACAAAAGAGATGATAGTCAACGAATTCAGCAGTTTTTTCAGAAAATTATTTCTAAACCGATTTTTGAGCAGTTGCAGAATAAACTCCAACAGGCATTGAGCAAAACCGCAAGTAGTGTAGAAAGTTTACACGTGATGGACAAACAAATTTTGTTGCCAGTGTTTGATGGTGAAAATGAATATATTGCAATTACTCCAATAATTAACCCAATAGTTTTTGCTGCTAGTGCTAAGGAGTGGTTTTATGTTAAAGAGCAAAGTACGCCATTCAAAAATATTAGTTTAGGTGGGAGTAATCCTAGCAATGCTGGTACTGCGACTGGTGAAGTTGCTGGGCAAAATTCTCGGTTTCAAATGCAGTTTCCAAAACAGTCCAAAAAACAAGCCAAACGTTATCTTTTTATGCTCAATAAAACTGATCGTTTTTTATGGTATAAAGACTTACAAGATGGCATAGAAAAACAACTTAGTGGTTATAAAAATAGTGAATTGCCTAATAAAACCAAGGAACGTCATTTAGAAATTGCGGTTAATATGGCTATTGATAATATTACGCAACAAGTACATAGTATTCAACAATATTATGAAAATGCTGATGAAGTTGAGAAAAAACAGTTAATTACCGATACTGAATTAATTTATCAAGCGGTGCTTTTCAATAATATAAAGTGTGATAAAGATGAAAAATATGACCCATTTTATCAGGCTTTAAAAGAAAGTTTTAAGAAGTTATCCCCCCAGTTTGGAGAACATATTCATGATGAGATTGTGCGAGAAATTAGGCGACAATTTGAGAATAAAATCACTTTAGGCGGAGGTTTTTAAAAAATGGCAACTTATATTGTTTTCCGTAACATGGAAGTAATTAATTGCACTTTATCTTCCAGTTATTTAACTGCAGATTTATCACAAAATGCTTATATTGGTTTTGCTCATAATTTAGCACGTTATCTGCAAGAAAATTTAATACCAGAAAGTGGTAAAAAAAATAAGCCAATACTGACATTAGGACAAGAACAAGTTTTTTCTATTATTAAACAGCTTGAATTTAATAAAGGTCATGCTGGTTTAGCTGGACATTTGAATGATAACAATCATAAAGCTTTAAATATTCCCATGAATCCATCAGAAATTAAGGGTAGTTTACAGCACACAATTGTTATTGTATTGACAAGTTTAAAACATGATGAAGAACAGGTACAGGAACAAGCTAAAAAATTTGTTCTATTCAATCGTTTTGCTGGCGGCGATATTCAAGTTATGGCAGATGATAATATCAAGGTTTATCAAAATGATAAAAATTTACAAGAGGCTTTGAAAACTGAAAAGGGCTGGCTTATTCAAGATGCTAGTGCTGAATTTGTTAAAGAAGCGGAAAATAAAGAAGCAAAGAATTATGATTATAGTAAAGCATTCAATAATTTTCTAACTACTTTTATCGAAGTTGATAAAAATGATAAAAACGATAAGAATAAGAAACATTACAAACGCTTGCATAAAGGTTGGTATTTTGCTTCTTTGGCTGGTTATCAATTGTTAGAAGCTCCTAAACAGCGAATTGGTGTACGTCTTAAAGATTGTCCACATGCTTTTGCTGAACCAATTATTAGTTTGCATAAATTAGATTATTATCGGCAACAACCTTTTAAAGAGTTATTTTGGCAGGCTACAATGATTGATAATACTTATCTTATTACTCAACAACATTCACCACAGGAATAAAATATGACATTACCATCCGTCAACGCAATTACTCGCACTATTTCACCAAGTCATGGTTTGTTTTATAGCTTTGATAGTCAAACTAAACAACAAAACAATCAACCAATTAGTTTACAAGAAATTAGTCTTATTGGTACCATGGGCAGTTTAAAAGAGGGAGAAAAAGCTAAAAAAGACTCCGAAGCTGATAAAGAACAAAAGCTATCTTCTAATATCCAAACTGTTGATACTTGTTTTTTACCACCAGAACATGATAGTTATTGTCTAAAATTCAACTTAAAAATTACTTCTTGGGTTGAAGATGTAATCAGCAATAATCCTGATGCTTTAAAAATTTTTCGTGATTTTATTACTCGCTATGAAAAAGAGGTTGGTGGAAAATTATTAGCAAGTCGCTATTTAACGAATTTAATTAATGGAAAATTCCTTTGGCGGAATAAATATGCCGAAAATAGGCAAGTAACTCTGCAGATAGCTGATAAGAAGCATGATTTTAATATTGATTTAGGTTTTGGTTTTAACGATAAATTTGCCAAAACTCAAGATAAAAAAGCTTTTGATGGTTTTGTTGAGCAATTTGCTAATGCCCTATTTAACAAAGATGATGCACTGGTACTTTATGTCGAAGCTAGTGGTAAAATTGGTTACGGACAAGAGATTTACCCATCCCAAGAATTTGTTAATGATGACAAGGAAACTAAAAGTAAAGTATTATTTGACGTTTTTAGCAAAGGTAAACGGGTTGCAGCTTTTCACAGCCAAAAAATCGGTAATGCAATCCGCACTATAGATACTTGGTATGCAGAAAATGCAACTCATGCTATTCCAGTTGACCCATTTGGACCAGATAAAGATAATCAAGATTTACGTCGTAAAGGCGTATCAGCTAAAGATAATAGTGTTTATTCCATGCTTAATCGTTTGTTGGATGAAAAGAAGGGAATTGAAGCAAATTCAGATGCTGGTCATTATTTGATGGCTTGTTTTATTCGGGGTGGAGTTTATTCTGGCAAAGGTAAAGATAAATAATGTCAGTTCATAAACTTATCCTTGAAGTAACTGACCCAGAAGATGGAGCTTATTTTATCAATAAGGCTTTAACTCGAATTCACGGTTATTTGCATCGGCATGGTAAAAATAATATTGGCTTGTGGTTTCAGAACGATACGATTATACTTTATGCCAGTGAACTCATTGAATTAGAACAAATTTTAGCAGATAATGCACTGGTGCATGATGTTAATCGGCATATTTTTAGTGCTAAATTTGAGCAAACTGATACCGAAATTACTCTTTGTAAACGCCGACGACTTGTTAACAACAGTGATATTAACCGTAAAATAAATGGTATAATAGGTTATATCAAAGCTAAAGTTAAGCTTAGTTCTGAAGATATAGAAACTAAGCGACAAGAATTGCTTGAGCGTTATAAACAAGCAAAAAATAATGTAACTTCAGATAATAAATATTTCGTGATAAAAACTCGTGAAAAACGTTTTACAATTTGGGTTAAACCAATATGTATTCAGAACCAAGATTTTGTACGACAGCGATTCAATAGTTATGGATTATTAATTGCAAACTATTAATATTTAAATCTATCCCAATATTTAATGTATTTTTTTATAAAAAGTAATTCATTGATTAATTTTTTATTATATTTTTTGTTTTTCAATCAATAAATAACTTTGATGAGCTTATATAATGGGATAGATTATTTTAAGATTAATAATATAAAAAATACAATAATTTTTAGGTATTTTGTAACTGTTTGAATATAAACGATAAAAAATATGGAGCAAAAAACATTGTATTTTTATTATTTTTGGAAAAAACTTGAATTAAATCAAATTGTTTGTTATAATTAATTACTATTAACCACCAAACAGGTGGCTTAGAAAGCTATTAAAGCCCAAAACTAAAAGACACTTGTATTAACCACCAAACAGGTGGCTTAGAAAAATACAAACAGACAAATCTCATTAATAATACGATTAACC
>DAOVUO010000430.1 GCA_030632545.1 Bacteroidales bacterium | reverse complement strand
GATTTTTTAGATAAATCATCAATATTTAAATCATTTTTAAGTGCCTCGCTCGAATTGTCATATATTTTGCGCCAATCGCTTCGTTCTGCATCAGTCCAAAATTGTCGGAAAAGTTGATGAGCAAAAGCAGTTTGATTTTTGGCACTCGATTGTAATCCAAAGTTAATGATTTGCAGACTTTCGTTCCATTGTAAATGAATGTTTATAGGTGTTTTAGTACCTACAAATCCCACATCAAAATCAAGGGAGTAGCCTAAATCAATTTCCTGGAAACTTTCTTGTTTCGCTCTAAACCATAGAATATTCCCAAACATATTTTTTATTTGAGTGATAAGGTTAAGGAATTCGGAACTACTAATTTGATGATCTAAAGCCGAGCTCTCATAAAATTTTTGGTATTCGTTATTTTTTAGCCAAATAAATTGGAGTAGTGCATTTTTTGAAAGCTCCTTAGGTATTTTTGAATACTCTGAGCCCAAAAATGCTTTTAAATCTTCCGAACTAGTTGATTTAAGCAATGCTTTTACTGACTTCTTATTGATTTTTTTATCAACTACTTTTCCGTTTGCCCTTAGCTTATAGGCACATTCGAGGCGATGTGTATTTTTATAGCTACTTTTTGGATTTGTACTATTAGTAAATACTAAATCAAAAGATTTCTCGGTATACCAAATAATATCAAACTGGTTATAGTAATTTTTTGCTCTGTTGTATTCAATCCATTGCGAAATATCAGAATTAACGTACCATTTTTTTGCTTGCGAATTGGTAATTTGATAATCGCCTAATGGTGCATCTATTTCTTGCTGTGACTTTTGACAGGCAGAATAGCTAATTAGAACGAAAAACAGAAGTATAGTCTTTTTCATAAGTTTGTAATTTGTGCCAATGCATAAATATTTGTTCCAATTATTATTTAAACAATTGGCTGTTTTATAGTTGCATGTTCTATTTAATAATAAATTTATTCGCAGGAGTAATTATATTTTTCACTCAAATATACAAAAATCAACTGTAAGATATACAATTTACATTTTAAAATTTAAAGTTTAATCCATTTAAGTATTTATAGCACTATTTCACGAAGTCTTAGCCGATTGATAATAAAACAATTAGCTGTCTAAGGTATTAATGCCATAGATTTGATAAGAAATGTACTTTTGAGCTTTTAGCAAAATTCAATAGTTCCCAGATGTTGAGGGCATCATTGACTTTAAATTACACAAATATTTAGCTAACTATTGTTTACTGCTTTTCTTTTTCAAAATTATTTTTCCTGTGGAGATAAGAATAATTCCGATAATTGTTAGTAATCCACCAATAATTTGAATTTCGGTAGGTAGCTTCGAAAAATACAGCCAAGCAGTTAATAGCACAAAAATACTTTTTATACTGCCTAATACTGATGCTCTTGATGCCTCAATATACTTTAATGCTGAATAGCCAGCATAAGCTGCAAGGAAAGGTCCCAAAAATGCTCCCAATAATGTATTTATTACAGCTTTTGTTGGAATTATGATTGATTTTTGTGCTGCTAATAAAAATATTACTGATGCAATAAATAAAAATACTGCTCTATTGAGTGTGAGAATAGGAGTAGATATTTTAGCTATTTTTTGTTTAACAATAATTGTTGAAATGGCATATATAACTCCCGATAACAGAGTAAACAAAATACTAGCATAAAAATCAGATGGTAATTCTAGTCCAGGATTATAAGCAATTACAAATGAGCCAAGAACTGTAATTAATATTCCTATTAATTCAATGGAATTAAAACGTTCCTTTAGTACAACTAATCCTAATATTGTAACAAAAACAGGAGTTGAATTACCTATAAATGAAACCAAAGCTGGATTGCTCATTAGTTTTATAGATAAAAAGAAAAGCGAAGTCCCCAGTAGTTCCAAAATGCCAACTATAAGTAAAGTTCTATAGCAAGATTGAGGCAACCGCTTTATAGTTTTAATACTAACTTTTTTCGTATTAAAACTTACAATAATTATTAGAGCAAAACCAAACCAATATACACCAAATTGACTTAAATGAATATCGTCTAGTGCCGCTTTACTAAATATATACACATTTGATACGGCAAGAACCCCCAATAATACAAATGCATAACCTTTAACTGTTTTGCTTAGTTTCATCTATTTAAAATTTATTTACAAAAATAATATAAGCTTTTTTATAAAAATAATTTCCTTTTCGCTTATAGTTCATTAGTTTTGCATTACAATAATAGCAAATTTTGCATTCATGGAAACAATATTAAGCGGAATTCGTTCCACAGGACATTTACATTTAGGTAATTATTTTGGTGCAGTAAAAAATTTTGTTGATCTGCAGCATCAAGAGAAGTGCTATTTTTTTGTGGCCGATTATCATTCTTTAACTACTCACCCAACACCCGAGAATTTGCATACAAGTGTACGCACAGTATTAGCGGAGTATTTAGCTTGTGGTATTGACCCCGAAATAGCTACACTTTATGTCCAAAGTGATGTACCCGAAATTCCTGAGTTGTATTTATTACTTACCATGAATGCCTATTTAGGTGAACTAGAGCGCACAACTACCTTTAAGGATAAAGCACGCAAGCAGCCCGAAAATGTTAATGCTGGATTATTGACTTATCCTGTGCTTATGGCTGCCGATATTCTTATTCATAAAGCAACTAAAGTTCCTGTAGGTAAAGATCAAGAGCAGAATTTAGAAATGGCACGAAAATTTGCCAAACGATTTAACCATATCTACAGTAGCGAATTATTTCCAGAACCTCAGGCATTTAATTTCGGTAATGATTTAATAAAAATCCCTGGATTAGACGGAACAGGTAAAATGGGCAAATCGGAAGGTAATGGATTGTATTTATTTGATGATGAAAAAACTATCCGCAAAAAGGTAATGCGAGCGGTAACCGATGCTGGCCCAACTGAGAAAAACTCTGTAGTATCTGAGCCTATTAAAAATTTATTTACTTTAATGGAAGTCTTGTCAAAACCTGAAATATTACAGCAATATAAGGATGCTTATGCTGATTGTACAATTAGATATGGTGATTTAAAAAAGCAATTGGCCGAGGATGTAGTGAAATTTAATGCGCCAATTAGAGAACGCATTCTGGAAATTGAGAGCGATGATGCATATTTACGTAAAGTTGTAAAAATGGGTGCCGATAAAGCTCG
>DAOVUO010000016.1 GCA_030632545.1 Bacteroidales bacterium | reverse complement strand
CCTCGTTGCGAGCAACTTTCATTAATGCATTAGCTGAATATTCAGTGATTGCAGTACCTGTACCAAAAACATAAATTCCATCCTCTACTAATACAGGATCGTCATCATTATCATCATCAGGATCACAAGAAGTTAATGTAAACATAAACGCAAAAGCGATTAATAAACTTGATAAAAACAATTTACTTTTCATATTACTTATTATTTAGTTATTGAAAAAATTAAAAAAATTAAATTTAAATTTATTGTAAATTTGGATTTGAATCCAAAACCCACTGTGGAGTAGGGAATGTATTTCTACTAGCACTATTTGCTTTTTTCTCCCACCACGCATTATTAAATGTTCCAAAACGTATTTGATCTTGTCTTCTATGTCCTTCCCAAAACATTTCACGACCACGCTCTGCTAATAATTCATCTAAGCTTGTATTCGAAAATTCGGAAACACCAGCTCTTTTACGTACCTCATTAACATATACATCGCCGTTTAATCCTTGACGAATCATTGCTTCTGCTTTCATTAGCAATATGTCTGCATATCTAAAGATGGGAAAATCGTTCGAAAGGTTGTCTTTAGCTCCTTTTTTAATTTCAAATTTAGCAACACGAGCACCACCCATACGTATTTCTTGTAGCGTATAAGTTGCATCCATATTTAAAGCTGCAATATGCGGGTCTAAAATTAAATCAGAACCTGCTACAGGATCAACAATTTTAACTCCACTAAATTCATATTGCTGTCCAACAAGAAATCCCTCTTTACGTAAATCACCATCTTCAAAAGTATTATAATGGTCTTCCATAACAGCAAAACCATTCCAAGGCCCAACACTCATATTAAATGTTAGATTACTTTGATAATGTAATGTACGCATGTGTAAATTAAATCCTTCGTAAGTGTCTTCGTCGTAAGGTATGGTAAAAATATTCTCTGGTGAATTATCATTTTCTGTAATAAATGGGCCTAAAGCATCAGATTCTAATGAATAAGCACCTAGTCCGATAATACTATCACAAACCGCTTCGGCTTTTGCCCACTGAGCTGTACCAGTATAAATTTCAGCATTCAGATATAACTTAGCTAATAATGAAAAGGCCATTCCTTTTGTAACAGATGTTTTTGAGACACTTGTTCCCAAATGTGGAATACTTGATTCTATATCGGCAACAATAGCTGTCCATACTTCAGCTCTTGTATTATTTGAAGGATATTCCTCGGCAGTTGCAAAAGTTGTAACAAGAGGAACATCACCATAATTATCTATTAATAAATAGTAGTAATAAGAGCGCATAATCACTGCTTTTGCAATTGACGCTTTACCTGCATCGGTTTCGGCACTTGGTGCTAAAAACTCCATTAATTTATTTGCTTCGGTAATTCCTCTGTAGAAACGAGACCACATTGCTCCAACAGCCTCTGACTCATTATTCCACGTCTGCTCATGCAAAGAACGCCATTTTCCGCCATCGTCCCAATCGGTCAAACGAGTTGGGCAAACCATTTCATCCGAAGTAACTTCTTGAGCAAACCACCAACCGCTCCAGTCAATATGGTCTTGAAGTGGTTTATACATTGGTATCATCATTAATGCTGCCTGAGTTTCATTTTCTGGAAACTGGTCAGCAGGGATTTTATCGTACAACCTATCTTCTAAATCAACACAGGAAGCTAAAAATCCTACTAAAACTAAACTGAATAATATCTTTCTCATCTTTATATCTTTAAGAATAAGGATTATTAAAATGTCATGTTTACACCAAAAGTAAAGGTTTTGGTTTTTGGATAAACATTATATTGATCTAAACCAAAAGATAAACCATCATAGCTAACTTCAGGGTCGATTCCTGTATAATTTGTTAGAGTAAATACATTATTAGAACTAAAATAAACTCTAAATTTTTGAATAAAAGAGATACTTGAAGTTGGTATATTGTATCCAATAGTAACTTCGTCTAATCTAATAAAAGAACCATCTTCTAAATAATAACTACTTGGACGAGGATAATCATCTAATCCATTTTCTATCTCATCTAATGCTGATGCCAATACATTTATATTAGGTAACCAAACAGGGTTTCCGAACATTAATTTTGTTACATTTAGTACATCAGAACCATAAACACCTCTAAAAGAAAAACGCATATCAAATTTCTTAAAGAAAGAAAAGTAGTTTGACCATCCCATTACAAAATCAGGCAATGCATTACCAACAACACGACGTTCGGCAGCAGCTAAATCACGCGTTACTCCACCAGCTTCGGTATAATACAAAAATTTGCCATCGGAAGATAGTCCTGCGTACTCTGCCATAAAGAAGGTTCCAATTTCATAATCAGGCGCAACTATTTGTGTCCAGTTTTCGTCTCCAACCAAACCACGTCCAGACAACCAACCTGTTTTCATAGGCGACCATTCAAAATCATCATTTGAAAGAGAATTTACCATCATTTTATTATGAGAGAATGTAAAACTTGTTTTCCAATCTACATTAGATTGACTAACCAAATATGCCTGTATGTTTAATTCTATACCTTTATTGCTAATATCACCAACATTTGCAAATGTTCTACTTAGTGCATTTGGAGGAACTGGTACAGAATATTCAGCTAATAAATTATATGTATTTTTATTATAATATTCTATTGATCCCGAAATTTTATCATCCATGAAACCAAAATCCAAACCAACATTTAATTCAGCATTTTCTTCCCACTGTAAATCAGGATTTGTATTATGACTAGCTTCAAAGTTAATTGCATCTTCGCCAGTTTCAGGATTTGGAGCTGTTCCACCTGGGGTTACATAACGAGTATCTAGATATGAGTCAATTTCTTGATTACCTGACAAACCGTAACCTACACGGAATTTTAAGGAACTAACTAAATCAACATTTTCTAAGAAACTCTCATTTTTAAGATTCCAACCTACTGAACCAGAAGGAAAAATACCCCACTGATTATTTTCACCAAATTTAGATGAACCATCTCTACGAACAGTTCCAGTTAAATAATATCTTGAACCAAAATTATATGTAGTACGTCCAAAAAATGAAATTAAGCGATTTGAACTTTTATACGAACCTATATCGCCAACATTTACATTATTTAATACACCTAAATTATAAGATAGCACATAATCTGAAAGAGGCTCAGAGCCTTGTGCCCATAAACCATCATTAAAATCTTCTTGATAAGAATAACCTGCAATTATATTCAAATTATGTTGGTCAAAACTATTAGTGTAGCTTGCAGTAGTTTCCAAAACACTAGAAGATGTATTACTGTAACTTCTACGACCATATCCAGTAGAAGTACCACCTCTAAAAAAACTAGGTTCAAAATAGAATGATTCATCATCGTTACGAATATAACCATAATTTACACCCAATATAAAACCATCAAATAATTCTAAATCGGCTTTCAAATTTCCAAAAAAACGTTTTGCATCACGCTCATTTTGGATTTGTTCAACAAGTGCAACAGGATTATAATAGTTAAAATCACGTTGAATTTCGTAAAAGCTACCATCTTCGTTATAAATAGGATCGGTAGGATTTCGTTGGAATGTTTGATAAAAAACATCGTTTGAACCATTGCTTCCATAATCTATATAATCGTTTTTCTCGAAAGTTCCAGATAAATTAGATTGAATAACTAATCTATTATTTAAAGCTTTTTGAGTAAGATTAATACGAGCTATTGTTCTTTGTTTTTGAGTTCCAATAACTACACCCATAAAATCAGAATAAGTTACAGATGAACGAACACTTGTATTTTCATCACCTCCTGAAATAGCAAAATTGTAATTTTGAGTTAAACCGTTTCTATAAATAGCATCTTGCCAATCGGTATTTGCCCCACCATCAATTAAAGTTAAATTATTATCGGCAGCATATTGACGAATTTGGTCTGCATCAAGTAGTTCAAGCTTTTGAGCCACCTGTTCAAGAGAAGTGTAAGCATTAAATTCAACTTTTGAACCTTGGTTATCACCTCTTTTTGTAGTAATTATAATTACACCATTTGCACCACGTGCACCGTAAATAGCAGTAGAAGAAGCATCTTTCAAAATATTAAACGATTCTATATCTTCAGGTGCTATGGTTGTTGGATCAACACCTGGAACACCATCAACAACATACAAAGGATTTGTACCAGAAGATAAACCAGATGCACCACGAATTTTTACAGAAAATCCACCATTAGGGTCGCCACCTTTTTTGGTAATTACAACACCAGCAGCTTTACCTTGCATTGCTTGAATTGGGTCAGTTAAAACACCACCATTCAATTCTTCTGCCTTGATATTAGATACAGCACCTGTTTTGTCAGATTTCTTTTGCGTACCATAACCAATAATAACAACTTCATCAATCTCCTCACTTCTAGCATCAAGACTTACATTAATTTCAGTCAAAGTCCCAATTTTCATCTCTTGTGCTTTGTATCCAATAAAGGAAAAAACAAGCACATCGTTTGCCGAGAAAACCTTAATCTCATAATTTCCATCAAAGTCAGTAACTGTACCTTGTGTAGTACCTTTTACTTGAACTGTTGAGCCAGGAAGAGCTTCACCTCCACCAGCATCAGTAACTTTACCTTTTATTACAATATCTTGAGCCCAAGCACTACTTGAAAAAACAAGCACTGCCAACACCAAAAATAGCTTTGTAAATAATTTACTCATCACAATTATTTTAATTTAGATTCTTTAAAAAACTCATTTAGCATATTCCCAAAATTAATAAATTTTCATACTTTATATTCATATTTAGCCTATTATTTATCAAACATTTAACGAAAACGAAATCGCAAACGTTTGCAATAAGCATGTTTAACAACACAAAATTATAATCTTAATTCATAAATTTACACTATCTTTACTTAGTAATAATATAAATATATGAAAGGTCATCAAACAACAATAAAGGATATTGCTAAAGTACTTGGAATATCGCCTTCTACTGTGTCCAGAGCACTAAAAGATCATCCCGATATTAGTCCTAAGACAAAGGAAAAGGTTAAAAAACTTGCTGAGCAACTCCAATATCGCCCAAATGCAATAGCCTTAAGTTTAAAGCATAGCAAATCGTTTACTATTGGATTGATTATACCTGAAATTATTCATCATTTTTTTTCCTCAATCATTAGTGGCGTTAGCGATGTAGCGTATGCGAGTGGTTACAAAGTGATGATAACTCAGTCTAATGAATCTTATGAGCGAGAAGTTGCAGATGCTCAAGCTCTATTGGCCAGCCGTGTAGATGGTGTATTAATATCAGTTTCAAAAGAAACAACAAATTACGAGCATTTAAAAAATTTGGAGAAAAATGGCATTCCAATGGTTTTTTTTGATAGAGCAGTGGAAAGTATAAGTACCGATAAAATTGTTGTTGACGATGTGAATGGTGCATTTCAAGCGGTAACACATTTAATAGAGCAAGGTTGCAAAAATATTATGCATTTGGCAGCTCCTGCGCATCTATTAATAAGTAAAAATAGATTAGAAGGATACAAAAGAGCTCTCAATAAAGCAAATATTCCTTTTAATGAAAATTTAATTGTTCAATGCGATACCTATAATGGCTCAATTGGACGTATAGAAAATTTAATAAAGACTAAAGAAATTGAATTTGATGGTGTTTTTGCGGTAAATGATGCCACTGCAATTGGTGCAATGCGAGGAATAAAAAATGCTGGATTAAAAGTTCCTGACGATGTTAAAGTAGTTGGCTTTACCAACGGGCTGATAAGTTTAATGACTGAGCCTCAACTATCTACAATTGAGCAACATGGTTTTGAAATGGGGCAAATTGCTGCTCGAATATTATTAAATAGAATTGATAATCAGGACGAATTTTACATTCCTGAAACCAGAGTTTTAAAAACAGAGCTAGTAATCCGTGAATCGTCTAGTAAGACAAAATAAATTCAGAAAACACAAAAAAATGAGCGATATAAAAAAATTAAAACCAGAAAGTGTATTCAAATATTTTGATGAAATATTACAAATTCCAAGACCGTCGAAAAAGGAAGAAAAAATAATTGCCTATTTAGTGGATTTTGCTAAAAAATTAAATTTAGAGTATAAGGTTGATAAAGTTGGTAATGTAGTTATTACAAAAAAAGCTAGTAAAGGCTACGAAAATAAAAAAGGAATTATTTTACAAAGCCATATAGATATGGTGTGTGAAAAAAACTCTGATTTTGAGCACGATTTCGACAAAGACCCAATTCCAGCATATATTGATGCAGGATGGATTAAAAGTAAAGGAACAACACTTGGTGCTGATGATGGAATTGGTGTGGCTGCCCAACTTGCCATTTTAGAAGATAATTCGCTCGAACATGGCTTTGTAGAATGCCTGTTTACTATGGATGAAGAAACAGGAATGACAGGTGCTGAAAACTTAGAGCTAGGTTTCTTACAAAGTGATATTTTGCTTAATCTTGACTCGGAAGATGAAGGTGAATTGTTTATGGGTTGTGCTGGTGGAATGGATACAGAAGCAGAATTCTCATTCGAAAAAGAAGTAATTAAATCTAATTCCTATTCATGTAAAATTAGTGTAAGTGGTTTAAAAGGTGGGCATTCTGGTGATGATATCAATAAAAACTTAGCAAACGCAATAAAAATACTTGTTCGACTATTAAATTTAATTGATACAAAAACGAGTATCCAATTAACTGAAATTAATGGAGGAAATTTGCGTAATGCCATTGCAAGAGAAGCTTATGCTATAATAAGTACAACGCAAGATAAAAAAGAACTTATAAGACTAACATTAAATCAGTTTACTGCCGACATTGAGGGTGAATTTATTGTTACAGAGCCTAATCTGAAAATAGAAATGGAAACGGTAGAAATACCAAAATTTGCTATAAACCAAAACACTAAGCACCGACTTTTAACTGCTTTGCAAGCTAGTTTTCACGGGATGTTTGCTATGAGTCAGACAATTGATGGATTGGTAGAAACCTCAAGTAATCTGGCCTCAGTGAAAATGAAAGAAAATAACACAATTTTAGTAGCAACTAGCCAACGTAGCTCTATTGAATCAGCAAAAACAAATGTTGGAAATACAGTAGCCGCAGTATTTGAATTAGCTGGTGCAAAAATTATACATAATGGAAGCTACCCTGGATGGGAGCCAAATACTAATTCTGAAATTCTTAAAACAAGTGTATCTGCCTATAAAACACTATTTTTGGAAGAGCCCAAAGTAAAAGCGATACATGCTGGATTAGAATGTGGTTTATTTTTAACAAAATTCCCTAAACTAGATATGGTATCATTTGGCCCAACTATTAGAGGTGCTCATAGTCCAGACGAAAGATTAGAGATTGCTAGTGTTCAAAAATTCTGGGATTTACTACTTGAAATTCTAAAAAAACATTAAAAAAAGCAGGCTTTAAAGCCTGCTTTTTTTTTAATCTTCAATTTCGTTAAAAATTAATTCCATAGGTAACTTTGTTACTTTTTGAATAATCTCAATATACTCAAAAATATCTTCATCATCGTACCACCACTTTACGTTCAAATTACCTGTTTTATCGTAAATATCTTTTAATTTTTTTGCAATTGTAAAAATCCATTTTGATGAACTTGTATTAAAATATTCCAAATGAATATTTACCGTAGTTACACTTTTGGGATTTTCTTCATACTTTATTAACCACTCAATCAAGGGCTCGAAAAAACCTGGTGCATTTTCAACAATAGATCTTCCTCTCAATTCTATAAGACCTTTATCTGCATCAAAAATTACAGTAGGTATTTTTTTATTTCCAACTATATTAATGGGCTTCATTTATTCAAAGTAATTAGATTCACTTGCAAAAGTAATTAAAAAAGTAAAACCCCAAAAATGGATGCAATAAAATATATTAATAAACTCTAATGTTTAAGAGTTCAATTAAAACAACAGATTGAGTTAAACATACTTATTAATATTTTTTGATTAATTTAAAATAATAAATCTATTTAGTATACTCTTTTGTAATTTTAGTACCATAATTTTTATTATCAAGCTTTGTAGCCTCAGTAATAACTGCCATACTTCCACCTTTTTCAATAAAATTTAAGCACGATTTTATTTTAGGTGCCATACTTCCTTCGCCAAACATTCTTTGCTCTAAGTATTTTTTTGTATCAGAATAATTTAAAAATTCTTTAGTTTCTTGATTTTCCTTTTTATAATTCAAATAAACAAAAGGAACATCTGTTAAAACATAGAATTCATCGGCTCCAATTTTACTAGCCAAAACAGAAGATGCCGAATCTTTATCAATAACAGCTTCAGCAGACTGTAAATTACCATGTTTATCAAAATAAACAGGTACACCACCTCCACCAACAGCTATAACAATAGTTCCTTGTCGAGCCATACTCTCTATTACATGAGAATTAAGAACTCGCTTTGGCACAGGCGAAGGCACAACTCTACGCCAACCGCTAAGTTTTTCTTTTATTTCTTCTTTAAACATCCAGCCCTTATCTGCTGTAAGTTTATCAGCTTCCTTTTTTGTATATATCTTCCCAACTCTTTTTCTTGGATTTTTAAATGCTTCGTCTTCAATATCCACTTCAACTATTGTAACAAGGGTTACTATCTCTCTGTCAATTTTGTACTGATTTAAAAGATTTCGCAAAACCCTTTCCAGCATATAGCCAATTCCTCCCTGCGAATCAGCAACACAAACATCTAAAGGCATTTGAGCAATATTATAAACTTGCTCACCAGCATCATTACGCATAAGAATGTTACCAACCTGAGGCCCATTACCATGACTAATAATTAAATCATAGCCACCTTTCAATAAAAACATAAGATTCCTGAGTGTATCCTCAGCATTTTTCTCTTGTTCTTTAATTGTCCCTATTTGGTAACCTCTTAAAAGAGCATTTCCGCCAAGTGCTACAACAGCTAATTTCTTTTCCATACTTTCTTAAAAAAAAAACTAAAAATCAAATACTTGCATAACTTAAAAAATCAAACCAAAGCTAATGAAAAAATCAAATTATTAAAAAAAATATTTGAAATCTAAAATACTTCTATTTAATAAGCGAGTAATTAATCTAAAATGGTTAAATTTATAAAAAAAACATGCTCAAAAAACTATTAATCTTATTTACATTACTATATATTTATAATATAAGTAATTCACAAGTATATAAAGAAAGTAAATACGATTTTATCTCTGAAAATAAGAATAGACTTATTTTACCATTCGAAACGGTTAATAATTTGATAATAATAAAAGCATCAATAAACAATTCCGCCGAATTTAATTTTATCCTCGACTCGGGTGTTCGCACAACTTTAATCACTTCGCTAGAACCTCAAGAAACACTGCAACTAAATAAAGTTCGTATAATAAAGGTAAATGGATTAGGAAATAGCGACCCAGTTGAGGCGTATCATTCAGTTGGCAACTCTGTAAAAATTGGCAGTATATTGGGTGTAAATCAAAATTTAGTAGTGCTACTAAGTGATATATTTCATTTAAAATCAAAATTAGGTATGCCAATTCACGGTATAATTGGCTACGATTTATTAAAAAATTTTGTAATAAAAGTAAACTATGAGGCTAGAGAAATTACTTTTATTAGACCAGAATCATTTCGATACAAAAAATCAATGGGAAATGTATTACCAATAACTATTTTTAATAAAAAACCTTATGTAGATGTGAAAATTAAAAACTATAATGAGAACATCCAGTCGGTTAGATTACTTATTGATACAGGAGGAAGCATGCCTTTATGGTTGTTTTCAGATAATAATACAAATATCACTTTGCCTGAAGTTACAATATCTGCAAACCTAGGAACGGGTTTAAATGGTATCATAAAAGGTAAAATAGGTAGAATTGAGTCGCTTACCATTGGGGAATATACATTTAATTCACCTATATGCAATTACCCAGATTCTTCTTCGGTTTATAGCGTTATTTCAATTGATAAAAGAAGTGGGAGTTTAGGTGCAGAAGTACTTCGCCGATTTGTTTTTTACTTGGATTATCCTAACCAGCAATTTATATTTAAAAAAAATGCCTTTTTTAAATCGGCTTTTCATTATAATATGAGCGGTATAGAAATTGAAAAACCTTACCCTGATTTTCCTATCTACATGATTTCAGGTGTACGTAAAAATTCAACAGCAGAAAAAGCAGGTATTAAATTTGGCGATCAAATATTTTATATTAACGGTTCTAAAACAACGCAACTAAGCTTAGACCAATTACACTATCTTTTACAAATAAAAGAGAACAAAAAAATTAGATTAATTATAATTAGAGAATTAAAAGAAATAAAAATAGTCTTTAAATTAGAGAAAATAATATAATTTGGTATAAATTTTGAATTTGTTGGGTAGAAAACAAAATTTGCATATCTTCGTTTACTGAAAAAAGAGATTCAGCTATGATTAAGTTTAAATTATTACTCATCATATTGGTGCCACTAATTAGCTTTTCGGTACTAACTGCTCAAGAAGAGGCTTATCTTCTTAGTGATGAGAGGTTGTCAGCATCAAAAGACTATTTGTCTCTTGAAGAAGCTTTAAAAAATCCATCAAAAGTTTATAAATTAACTCTTGATGACAGAGGTTTAACAAAAATCCCTGAAGTAATAAGTAAATTCAAAAATTTACAGTCGCTTGATTTATGGAAAAATAATATTTCAATTTTACCTGATTTCCTCTTTCAGCTAAAAAAATTACAATATCTGAACCTTGGAGGAAATCAAATAAATGAACTTCCTAATGAAATTGGCAAACTAACTGAGCTTAAAATGCTTGATTTAGAGGGCAATATGATTACTTACATACCAAATGGGATAACTAATTTAGTAAAACTTGAAAATCTTGCTTTAGGTGGTAATATGCTTAAAATATTACCTGACAATATAGGATCATGCGAAAATATAAGAAGTATTACTCTGTGGGGGAATGAGTTAAAAAGATTACCCAAAAGCTTTGGGAAATTGCTTAATATTCAAACTCTCGATTTATCAGACAATAGTTTAACCGTTTTACCTCTAGAAATTGGTTATTTGCATAACTTACAGATTTTAGAACTTGCAAATAATAAATTAGTTTCTCTCCCTCCAGGCATAGGTGATTTGGCTAATGTGCCATACCTTAATTTATCAGGGAATCAACTAGTTGCAATACCTAAGGAAATAGGGAAGATGAAATTTTTACAAATGATAGATTTACGAGATAACAAACTAACCGCACTCCCCGACGAGTTTGTTGATCTACAAAACCTATCATCAGCAGATTTATCAAACAATAAATTATTGGCTTTACCCAAAAATATAGGTATGATGGTTAATTTACGAAGTTTAAAACTGTCGAACAATAAATTACAAGCACTACCATCTGATATTTCTAAATGTGCAAATTTAACTGAACTAAACGTAGATAATAACCAATTAAAAGAGCTCCCTTCTAAAATATATAAATTATCATATCTAAGTGTTTTAAATGTGAATTTCAATTATCTTGTAGCTTTACCAAGCAACATAGGAAAAATGGATAACTTGATGGAATTACGAATGCGTAATAATAATTTAACTCAGCTACCAGAAAGCATTACAGATATTAATAATCTGCAAATTATAGACATAGCAAATAATTCTGCGGTTGAATTGCCACAGGATATTGGTTCTCTAACAAATCTAACTCAACTTAATTGCAAGAATAATCTATTGTCCTCTTTACCAAAATCTATTGGTGGACTTAAAAGTTTAAAATACCTAAATATCCAAGATAATGCTATTTCTTACGATGATCAAATTAAATACGAAAGTCTACTTACTAAGCAACTGAGTGAAGGATTAAAAATAAGATGGTAAAATAACAATTAATATAAACAATAGTTACTCGTTGTTAGGTGAACTATTGTTTATATTATTTATTAGATAAAATTAATATATAACTTGTCTTCTTCTAAAATATGATTTGTTAACCATAAGCGCAAAAAAGTCATCATTTCAAAATTCACAGTAATTTTTCTATCTAAAAACTTCTTTTCAATATCAACTATTTTTTCAACTAGCTGATTGTGTGACCTTTTATGTTCTTCTAAATCAGGGTAGCCAGCTTTTTCCATAATAGATTCTTCGGCAGAAAAATGATATTTTGTATAATCCTTGAGCTCAGCTAAAATTTGCTCTATTTCTTCTATGTTCCCTTTTCGTTTAAAAACTTCGTAAAAATGGTTAATAATATCAATTAATTTTTTATGCTGACTGTCAATAATATCATTATTAACTGAAAAACTGTTATGCCAACTTATAAGAGGTTTCATTTGGTATTGTTTTAGTTATTAAAAAAAATATAGTTTTAAATATAAAAAAGCCTTACAAAAATTTAGTATATAAAAAACTAAATGCTAGTGTTTAATCAAAATCAACAAGTGCTATATAAAACCTACATACAACTTATCTTCTTTTAAAATATGTTCAGTTAACCATGAACGCAAAAGATTCATCATTTCATAATTTACAGTTATTTCTCCAGCTCTATACTTTACTTCAACATTAGTTATTTTCTCAATTAATTTTTCATGTGATATTTTATGCTCTTCAAGATACGGATAGCCAACTTTTTCCATTATAGCTTCTTCCTCCGTGAAATGATAAACCGTATATTCTTTTATCTCATGTAGGACAGCTTTCATTTCATCATAACTTCCTTTTCTTTTAAATATCGTATAAAATTTATTTATAATATCAATAAATTTTTTATGCTGACTGTCAATAATCTCATTCTTGACTGAAAAACTGTCATGCCAACTTATAAGCTTTTTCATCTAATAAATTTTTTAGTTTAAAATGTTACAAAAAATAGAATATTAATTAAATTATTTTATCATTTAAATAGGTGAAATTGCACAAGCGTGCGTACAAGCCTGCCTATTTATATTTTACGAATTTATAAAAATAAATTATATTTAGCTAATTTTAAGGTCGAATATAATCTGACACAACAAAATACCATACTAGTAAAGTACAATTCTGCCAAAATTAGCAATGGTACACAAATTGATATTATTTGCTAAACTATAAAATAAATATATAAGCATGGATTTTTTTAAGCCATTAAATGTTGACGATAATAATACTGAAAAGAAAGAGATAACAGGCGCAGCAGAGAAGATTGAATGTCTGATACTTGGGTCTGGCCCAGCAGGTTATACCGCTGCTATTTATGCTGCACGTGCAGGTTTAACACCTGTAATGTACCAAGGCATGGAACCTGGCGGCCAATTAACAACAACAACAGAAGTAGAAAATTTCCCGGGCTATCCTCAAGGTGTAACTGGCCCAGTAATGATGGAAGACCTTAAAGCTCAAGCAGAACGTTTTGGAACAGATATTCGCTGGGGAATGGCTACTGAAAGTGATTTAACTAAGCGCCCTTTTAGAGTAATAATTGATGAGAATATAGCAGTAGAAGCTGAAACTTTAATTATTGCAACTGGTGCAACTGCAAAATATTTAGGTTTAGAATCAGAAGAAAAATTTAAAGGTGCTGGTGTTTCGGCATGTGCTACTTGCGATGGTTTTTTCTATAAAGGAAAAATTGTTGCAGTTGTAGGTGGGGGTGATACTGCTGCAGAAGAAGCAATATATTTAGCTGGATTGGCAAAAAAAGTATACTTAATTATACGTAAACCGTTTTTACGTGCCTCTCAAACTATGCAAAATAGAGTAATGAATATTCCAAATATTGAAGTTCTTTTCGAACATAATACTAAGGAAATTACTGGAGATTCGGCAGTAACAGGTGCTATATTAACAAAAAGAGCTGGTGAAATTGACGAAGAAGAAGTGAAAATTGAGATTGATGGTTTTTTTGTAGCCATTGGACACAAACCAAATTCAGATATTTTTGCGCCAACTTTAGATAGAGATGAAACAGGATATATTAAAACTATTTCTGGTTCAAGTAAAACAAACATTAAAGGAGTATTTGCTTGTGGGGATGTTCAGGATCCAATTTACCGTCAGGCAGTTACTGCTGCAGGTTCTGGCTGTATGGCTGCTTTGGATGCTGAAAAATTTCTTAAAGAATAAATTATATTTTACCCAATATAGTCTGGCTTTTTTTTAGCCAGACTTTTTTTATTTTCATTTGTAAAATTAAAAGAGAAAAATATATAATTAAGCCCCATTTTATCAAATAAAAGTATTCAAAAATAGCAATCCAGTATAATGGTATTTACTCCAAAATTTTGAGACTAAACCTATTTTACTAATTTTGCAAAAATATATTTTAAAAAAACCTATAAACCTACACTAAATTTTTATCGTTTTTTTATAGAATAATGCCTGATGATTAATGTGTTGTAAGTATTTATTTTGGATTGATATGGTAGAAGTACGGTATTAAATAAGCAAAATACAAAAGCTCAAAAATTATTAAAATCATAGAAAGAGCAACTAACTACAATAGTATTACAAATAATATGCTTGAAAAAGGAGAAATATCAATAAAAAAGAATAGAGATTTAAGCTCAGAATATACAATTGATTCAAGCAAGTTATTATAAATTTATGTTCCTTAATAAAAAAATACTTATCCTATTCGTTATCGCTTTGCT